>NZ_JBKGYF010000001.1:0-49987 GCF_046546175.1 Methanohalobium sp.
GAGAAAATATAATCGAATTAGAATGGGTGATATTATGAGCTAATTTGATAATCTCAGGTTATTAACGCAAGGATAATATCACAATTTTTATGTATTTAAATTGATATAGACTTACAAACTATATCTATAGAATAATAATTTAAGGCGGTTATATGAGTTCAGATGAAGTATCTCCTGGAACCATGAGAAATATAATGTGGGTTATGTTTTCGATGTGGATTATCACAATTATCGTTGGATTGTTAATATTCTAATGTTATGTATATCCACTCCCTTTTTGAATTTATTGAATATTAGATATATCTTTTTATAATTCAACCTTTAGTGCAGGAGTGGGAATATTTCAGATAAATCACCTGGATTTCATATAAAATCCGAAATAAGGGTTCTGGGTATAGATGATTCTGCACTTATATGTGACAGGATAATGATAATCGGGGCAGTATTTCGGGGAGGTGACTGGCTTGATGGTGTACTGCGATCTGAGATTACCCGGGATGGTATGGATGGTACGGAGACCATAATCAGAATGGTAACATCAAGCAAACATTTTGTACAGCTCAGGGTAATCATGCTTGATGGCATCACTTTCGGGGGTTTTAATCCGATTGACATTGTGAAAATCAATGAAGAAACAGGATTGCCTGTAATAGTAATAATGCGTAAATATCCTGTTTTTGAAAAGATAGAATCGGCACTTAAACATCTGCCAGACCCTGAGAAACGAATGGAAATAATTAAAAAGGCAGGGGAAATTGCCGAAGTAACTAATTATATCGACCACAGAGCCAGGCCGCTTTATATCCAGTGGGTGGGAATTGAAAAGGAAGATGCCCGCAGTATAGTACAATTGACATCTACAAGGAGCAATATTCCAGAGCCTATAAGGGTGGCGCACCTTATAGCTACAGGTGTAGTATTCGGGGAATCAAGGGGTAAAGCCTGAAATTATTTACAATCTTTTACCCAGCCAACACCATCTTTCATCAGGCTTTCTGCTCTGCTCATAGTCTTTGATTCGGCAAATATCCTGATAATCGGTTCGGTACCAGATGGTCTTACAAGAACCCATCCGTCATCAAACCAGACTTTGACCCCATCAATAGTATCAATTTGAACGCCTGTATAGTCCTCATGTACTTTATTTTTGATACATTCCATGGTATGTTCCAGGTTCTTGCATGGAACCTTTGTTTTGGAATTGTAATATACAGGCACTCCTTCAGCAAGCCATGATAGTGACGCACCGGATGCCATAATCTCCAGTAGTTTTGCACATGACATAGCACCGTCTCTACAGTACTGGTGTTCAGGGAATATAAGACCACCGTTACCTTCTCCGCCAAAAACAGCGTTTGTTTCCATCATTTTCCGGGCTACATTGATAGAGCCTACAGCGGTCCATATCAGTTCAACACCTGCCTCCTTTGCAATATCAGCCATGCGCTGGGAGGAACTCACTGGTGTGACTACCGGTCCTTTCCTTTGGCTCAATATATTTTTAGCCATTAGTGAAAGCAGTACCTCTTCGTCCACAAAATTTCCGTTTTCATCTATAAACACAGCACGGTCTGCATCACCGTCCTGTGCAACGCCTATGTCTGCTCTACTTAGCCGTATAATCTCTGAAAGTTCCTTCAATACCCCAGGGGTTGGTTCAGGATTTCTCCATGGGAATGTTCCATCAATCTGGGCGTTGATTGTAATCACTTCACAACCCAGTTTTCTGAGTAAAAACGGTAAGGTAAGGGAACCAGCTCCGCACCCAGTATCTACAACAACTTTGAAGTTCTGATTTCGAATTTTTTCTGCATCTATGGATTCAATGATACCATGTACATAATGATCATTTACATTATAATCCGACTGTAAATTACCAGTGTTCTCCCACCCAGCAGAAACATATTGTTTTGTGTAGTAGGTATTTTCCACCTTTTGTTCTCCTTCCCTAGAAAATTCTGTTCCGTCACCATCTATCAGTTTGATTCCATTGTATTCCCGCGGATTATGAGAAGCAGTGATTATTATTCCTGCATCCGCTTTATAATTGCGGATATAATACTGAATCGATGGAGTTGGTACCATATCGACATCGATAACCGATAACCCGGAAGAAAGAGCACCTGATATTGCAGCGTGTTTTAACATATTTCCTGAAATCCGGGTATCTCTTCCTATAATCACTTTTCCGCTGTTATTCAAATAGGTACCAAGGCTTTTAGCAATATCAACAGCCAGTTCGGGTGTAATATAATCGTTGGCAATACCCCTTACTCCATTAGTTCCAAATAATCCCATTTAATTCCACCACTATTTTACAATTTGTTCGTGTATCAGAGCAATACATTTATAACATATTTAGGTTTATGGATATTTTTGTACTAACCCTTAAATCAATATTTGATATAAATATTATTGAGAACATACTGTTAACCAGACCCTGCATGAATCCAAATATAACAATACGAAGGGCTACTAACAAAGATTTGTTATCTGTCTATTTGCTCTTATCCAATTGTCTGCTTGAAATGTATGATTTACCTGCAGAGAATTTCATTGTTGCTGAGATTGCTTATAAAAATAAAATAGTGGGTACAGCTGTAGAAATAAACCGCAACTATCCCGAAATACATACAGTCGCAGTTCATCCAAGCTACCGCTCAAAAGGTATAGGCTCAAAACTTGTTAATTATTTACTGGAAAGGCAGCCTGATTGGAGAGAATATATTTATGTGCAGACTGTTACGCCTGAATTTTTTGGAAAACTTGGATTTTTGAAACTGGATGATGTGTACCACAAAGGCTATGTGTCCATGTTTTATTCTTTAAAATAATATTATAGAGGGTTTGACCCCTCCTTTTTAATTTATCTCCTGTGCAATAGGAAAGCCACAGCTGTTATACCAGCGATTCCAAGTATACCTGCAAAACTAGGAGTTTCTTCAGGTTGTGGAGATTTACAGGTGTTTTCTTTGGTATCATTTTTTTCTTCGGATTCTGACCTGACACTGGGGTCAGATTCTATAGTAGTTTCTTAACACTGTTTTGATTTTCATCTACACAGATGTTTCATTGGTTGACCATTTACCATCAACGTATCTATCGAGGACAATATCTTCAGCTTCTTCGTTGTTATTCTGAAGCCATTGGCGGTTGATATTGAATTTAACATCTACGCTTTCAATGTTTTCATCTTCTATATCCTTTAATTCGATGTTCAGATATTTATAAAGAGTACCCTTCGCCTCTTTTTCCGTGCTGTCAGGTCTGGAATCCAGTTCTATGATGGTAATGGCAGCGTTATTGACTTCATCATGGGTATTAATCTCTACTTTTGTACTCCATTTTATAACCCTCCTAGAAAAGGTGACCACTGGAGTTTTCCAGCGGTAAGAATTTTAACCAATTATTTTTCCAGGTTTTCTACTACTTCAGACGTTGAATGGACAGGTATTACAGATGTTTCATGGGTTGTACTGGAGTCACAGATATATACCCAGTACCCGTCAAACCTGTACATAGTATTTCCATCGCCCAATTCCTTTTGGAATTAACCACTTACATTGTTAGATGGTGATTTATCTGGTAATTCTTTCAATATGTCTGGATACCCTCTCTCATACAAAGACTTGAGTTGAAATCTGTGTATTCTTACTTTATTTTTGTTGTAACTAACAGATATTCTTTTTATCTGATGTTACTTATGTAACAATTTTACGTAAGTAAATTACTTAATATTTTTATAAAATTCAGTATAAAAAATAGGAAATATAGGTGAAAAGCGATTAATATATTGAAACAAAATAGGTAAGCAGATGAAAATCAGTGTATTTTACACAGGAACATTTGGTGAGAAGGTAATCGGCAATCTTATCAATACTACAAATTTTTGCACCTCATGTGGTGAGTTTCTATGTGACCACTGCAGGAGTGTACGCAAGGGCATATCCCATATGATAGTGGAAACCCATGAATTCCCGGAAGATTTGCCAGAGTTTATAGATGACCCGACAGAGTACATACCTGAAAAATTATCAGATACTGATCTCATCTTAGCTATAGACCTGCACCCCGATTTGCTGACCATTCTTCCGGAGATTACCAGAAGAACAAAAGCATCAGCTGTTATTTCTCCTGTTGAAAGACCCCAGCTTGCTCCACCGGGACTTGTTGAACAGGTGAAAAAGGAACTGGAAGAATTAGGAGTGGAAGCAGAATTCCCAAAACCCTTTTGTTCGCTTAAAAAAACCGGTAAACCTGTAATCGACCAGTTTGTGGATTTGGGTTTTGGGAGACCACTGTTAAAGGTTGAATTGAATACAAACAAGGACACATTCAGGTTTGTGCGGGTAATGAGGGACGCACCATGTGGTTCAACATGGTTTGTAGCCAAGCAGCTTACTGGTACAGATGTAAAAGATTACAAGGAGACAGTTTCCAGTGCACATCATGCCTATCCATGTACTGCAAGTATGGAAAGAGATGTAGAACTGGGTGATACTATCCTCCATGAAGCGGGATTCATTATACGAAAAAGTGTAGAAGAAGGGATGTCAGGAAACAATGAGCAATAACATAACTGATAAAGGGCTTGAAATCATTGCGGCAATGGATGTCGATGAACTATCTCCGATTGAACTCAGGGATATCCTCTATCATACAGTTGCGAAAAATTACGAAACCGTTGATGAGATATTAAAATCAGCCAGAGATATGGGGCTGGTTGAAAGAAGGGATGAAGTATATATTATGACTCATGAGGCATCCTCTCTGGAATTTGAAAAACCCCGAATAATAAAACAGGAAGATAAAGGGAGATGCAAACTTTGCGGCAGGTCATTGAATACCAGTTATTATATTGAATTTAAGTCGGACACAATAGGTCCCTACGGGTCAACTTGTGTCAGAAAAATACACATGAATTACATTGATTGACCACTCAGGTTTATTGTTCAAGTATCTCCAGAACTCCGGGAATGTCAAATGCAATGGCATCAGCAGACTGGTCTATCATAAGGTTAATCATACCTTCTGAACCAAGTGTTCTGAAATCGGTTCTAAGACCAAATATTGATTTTCCTTTAGCATAAGCATATCCGATTTCCCAGGATGTACCTGAATCCACATCTGCACCATCGAGGACTGCAATTATTATGTCCGAATCATCGATAATTTCAACGTTTTTCTGGAATATGTAATTCTGTTTGTGTTCATGGCGCATATGAACATTATCTTCTGAATTTTCCTGCGGTAGATATACTGCAAATCCTTTTTTCTCAATAGCCTCTTTTAATTTTGTATTAAAATCAAGTTCACCCTCTGAAAACAGAGGTCCTGCAATGTATACTTTTTTACTGGTGTCCAATTATATTCACCTATTTGGATTTTGATTAGTATTTTAACTCTAATCGGATTAAAATTTAAAGTAATTGATTTTTTTGGCTAATATTTTTAAAATGGTGTAATGTAATAAATATTTAATAACAGGATATTCTAAATCTTTTGAACAGGGGTTTGTGAATGAAAAAATACGACCTGATTATACTAGGTACAGGTTCAGGAATGAATTTTGTAAACGAATTAATCGACAGAAAACCAGATATTAATATTGCAGTTATTGATAAGGATGCACCTGGTGGTATATGCCTTACCAGGGGATGTATACCCTCCAAATTGCTACTCTATCCCGCCGAACTTATCAGAGATATTGAATCAGCCGGTGAGTTCGGGATTAATGTAGATATACAAAATATCGATTTCAAAAAGGTCATGGACAGCATGAGGGACAAAATATCATCAGATATTGAGATGATAAGACAGGGTTTATCCGAAAGTAAAAATGTGGATTACTATCCAGAAGTTGCAGAATTTATAGAACCCTATAAACTGAAGGTAGGTAATGAAACCATATCTTCGGATATGATATTTATCTGTACAGGTTCTAAGCCTATTATCCCACCTGTTAAAGGTCTGTATGAGGTTGGTTATCTTACAAGTGACACAGTACTTGATATGGATACACTTCCGGAAAATCTGGCAGTTATTGGAGGGGGATATATCGCTGCAGAATACGGACATTTCTTCTCGGCGATGGGTTCCAGTGTGACATTGATCGGACGCAACCCTCAGTTTATACCTCAAGAAGAACCAGAAATATCGGCACTTTCTCAGAGGAAGATGTCGGACTATATGAAAATACATACCAACCATGAAGCTGTTGAAGTTCAAAAGGAAGGCAACAAAAAGAAATTGGTTTTTAAAGACCGAAGCAGTGGAACTCATAAAGAAGTAGTCGTGGATGAAATACTGGTTGCTACAGGGAGGGGTCCAAATTCAGATATACTGCGCCCTGATAAAGGAGGCATAAAAACCGATAATAAAGGATGGATAGAAGTAGATAACCACCTTGAGACATCCATGTCCAATGTCTGGGCGTTAGGGGATGCAAACGGTAAATATCTTTTCAAACACGTTGCCAATTACGAATCTGGTATTGTTTTCCAGAATGCTGTTTTAAAACGTGATATAGAAGTTGATTATCATGCCGTACCACACGCAGTTTTCTCCTATCCTGAAATTGCCGGTGTAGGAATCAGGGAAAAAGATGCTATTGATACGTATGGTGAAGACAACATACTCATAGGTTTTTACAGTTATGAAGAAACTGCCAAGGGACAGGCGATGAATGCAGAGGATTATTTTGTAAAAATCATCATGGAGCAAAATTCAGAAAAAATCCTTGGTGCACATATCATAGGCCCCCATGCATCGATACTGATCCACCAGGTAATACCTTTGATGTATACACCAGATCAGAGTCCTGCACCTATCATGAATAGTATGACAATTCATCCATCCCTTAGTGAAGTCGTTACCCATGCTTTTTATTTTGCGATGCCGGTATATCATTATCACCACATACTTGGGCACATGGGGCAGGATAATTATACAGGTTACAGTAACAATAACAGTTAAAAAACAGAAGGGGTTTAACTTCTTTAAATCCTTTTATTTCAGGAAATGGGTCAGAATATGATGCTAAATATTGATTCTATCAATGTATTTCCCAACCCCAATATAAATACATAGGTAACAATAAGCTCTTTTTTCATAACCTTTTTGACCATTACAAATCCCGGGAACGATAATTCAGCTACATACCATATTCAAAGATACTATATTTGCCTTTAAGATAAATAAATCCAATGGCAAATATGACCAGCAATAAAATAGTAACGACTTTCAGACTATCATATATTCAGAAATGGAGGATATCAGCAGCATTCCCGTTTACTCCGGTTGCTGAGGCGATGTGATCTGCCATAATTTCAAGGACCATCATCCTTGTCCCTCGTTTTTGATTTTTTTATTACGAATTAAAATCGGTTTTAGTATATTTCAAATTTTATTGAAATAAGTATTTATATGTTATTTCCGCACTCCTAAATTTACATAAAATGATGTAAACTTAGGTGAGAAAGTATCATCTTTCTCGTTTAATTCGTTTGCATATTTATTTCCCATATTGGGATTTGGGATATTAATTTTGGAAGGTTAATATAAATATGGAAACACGATATATTTATGATAAGTTGTCTTAGTTCACATTGGCTAGAAATAAGAAAGACATACATTGACTGTATGTTTTAAGGGGCTTTAAATATGAAATACAGTCTTGGAATTGATGCTGGAGGGACATATACCGATGCAGTTTTGATGAGAAATAATGATGGAGTCATTGTAAACTTTAACAAGTCACTGACGACTTACCCAGACCTTATCGAGGGTGTAAAAAATGCAATCTATGGACTGGACCAATCCTATTTAAAGGATATATATATTGTTTCTGTATCTACCACACTGGCTACAAATACTGTGCTTGAAAGGACTGGGTATCCGGTAGGTCTGATACTAGTAGGTAAATATGAGGTACCTGAAGATTTGGATGTGGAATATTATGTTGTAGTAAACGGGGGTCATACTACAAGAGGAGATGAGTATTCTGAACTGGACGAAAAAAAGGTTGCAGATTTTGTAAAAAGGGTAAAGGACAATGTTTCAGCATTTGCAGTATCATCATATTTTAGTGTAAGAAATCCAGACCATGAATTGCGGATAAAGCAAATCATACGGGACCTAACAGATTATCCGGTCGTATGCGGCCATGAACTGTCCCAGGACCTCGGAGTTTATGAGAGAGGAGTTACCGCATATTTGAATGCTCAATTATTACCTATTACTACCAGATTCATACAGTCCGTCAGGTTCGAAACCGAGAGAAGATTTATAAATGCAAAAATGCGGATGTTAAAATGTGATGGTTCTATAGTTGGAATTAAAGAGGCACTTGAGAAACCAATAGAATTGATATTCTCAGGTCCCTCAGCCAGTCTCATGGGAGCATCATACCTGACTAACCTTGATAGCTGTGCAGTTATAGATATTGGTGGTACGAGTACAGATGTATCCCTTATGGAAAACGGACTTCCGGAACTAACAGAAACCGGTGCATTGGTTGGTGGCTGGCAGACCAAGGTCAGAGCACTTCGTATGGAAACCTCTGCTATGGGTGGAGATAGTCATGTCTGGGTAAAGAATCAGAAAATTCATATCGGTCCAAGAAGAGTAATCCCATTGTGTGTAGCTGCAGAAAAATATCCAGGTTTGGTGGATAAATTAAAAAAAGAGCGGATACCCTCCAATAAACAGTTAACCGAAAATATCCAGCCTACTATATTTTATATTAAAACAGAAGAAGAGCCTATACATCTTACTGAACCTGAGAGCATAATACTTGAAAAAATTAAAAACAACGAGCCTGCTTCCATTAATGACATTCTCCAGGAAACATCTACACCTGATATATTTTTAAACTCATTGACTCAAAAACGTCTAATTCAGGCGATTGGATTTACCCCTACTGATGCTCTTCATATACTTGGAGATTATGAAAGATGGAACATTAATGCAGCACATATAGGTGCAACTCTTCTGTCCCGAGTTGCAAACACACTCAACTATAAATTCTGCAGGTCTGTTAAAGACAAAGTAACACATACACTTGCTCTGAATGTCATATCATTTATCTTTAAAAATGTGCAAAAATCAGAAATCGATAAAATTCTTCATAATACTAATCTATCAAAATTCAAACTTCTTGTACCACTGGTTTTAATAGGAGCATCTGCAAGAGTTTATCAGAGCGATTTAAACAGTTTAATAGATGCTGATATCAGAGTACCAGAATTTGCAGAAGTTGGGAATGCTGTAGGAGCGGTAGCTGGTAAAGGCATCAAAAGAGTTTATATCCTCCTTAAATCCGTTTATAATTATGAAAATGATGAGGTAAGAACTATAGTCTTTTCACCAGGCAGAAGGGATGAATTTTCTGATTACGATGATGCGCTCGATTTTGCAAGAAAAATTGGTCATGAATTAATATTTAATTATATGGATGATGCAGGATTGGATAAAAGTGGGGTTAAGATTGATATGAAACGGGAAGATATCACCATGGATGGTAGTGATAGGACACCTATTGAAACAAGCCTTGTTTTTGTGGGTGTATGGGATATTGAACATAAAAAATAATGAAAATGGGGTGTACTGGCATCTTATTTGACAGTATCCATCCTTATCTTCTGAATACTTGAGCATACTTTGCCTGCGATATTGGATGACATCTGTGACCATATAGGCAGGCTCAATACATTTTCTGATAATTCATCTGTTACCGGGAGGTCGATACTTGATTGTACATGTTCTGAATATGCCTTTAGCCTGTGTACCGGTGGATAATAATGTTTTCTGGTTTCGATATTAAATTCTGATAATTTTTCAGCCAATTCATCTCTTGTCATACCGAACTCATCAGTATTGATTGAAATAGCAAATTCGTTGTACGCGCTTCTTGAATGGGTTGTTGTTTCCTGGAATGAAATGCCAGGTACGTTTTTCAAGACATTTCTATATTTAGTAACTACACCATTACGCGACCTGATACCTTCTTCAATATTTTGCAGGGAGTACCTGACGAGTATGGCATTAAACTCGGACATTCTTGCATTAAATGCCGGGAACTGGGAACCCAGTTCGACTTCATCGCCATAATTTCTGCCGGTTAACAGGTAATCCTTCAATTCCTCATCGTTTGTGGTAACTATACCGCCTTCCCCCGGAGAACTAGAAGTTGACGAATTCAAACTGAATATTTCAGCGTTTCCGAAGTTTCCTATATATTTGTTGTGATATTTTGATCCAAAGGCATGTGCAGCATCAAAATACAGTTTGAGATTGTTATCATCTGCTATCTGCTGCAGTTTTTCAATGTCACACGGATTTCCAAAGATATGTGCACCACAGATTGCGGATGTATTTTCTGTTATGTTATCTTCAACTTTTTCAGGGTCGATGGTCCAGGTTTCAGGGTCTATATCTACAAATTTCAGTTTCAATCCGTTCCATAACACAGCATCTGCTGCAGAATGGAAATTAAACCCAGGTAAGATGATTTCTCCGCTCAAACCCAGACTTTTGATTGTTAACATCATCCCGGCAGTGGAACTTGATACTGCCACAGCGTGTTCTACCCCAAGATAGTCAGCAACAGCTTTTTCCAGCTCTTCTACATTTCTTGCATTGGTTGTTCTGCCGCTTTCCAGTATGTCAGATATTTCGGGTGCTATAGTTTCAAAATCAGGTACTAGTGATTTAGTAATCGGTATTGATTTGTAATAGATTTCTGCTGACATGGTATCACCTGTTAGATTTTTGCTTTAAAAACTTAATGTATTACCATATATTTCTGTGATTGAAAAATCTTGTTTTAGTTTAACAATAGGATATGCCTGACAACATTTTACATAAATTAAGAAAAAAATAAAGAAGTCCTTTGTATATTAATTACTGGAATTTATCCATATAGTTATTGTATGCTCTGATATATTCAGCATGAGGCCAGATAAGTGGGATTGTAATGTATGCTAATCCATCCTGCCATTTGGGATGATTGCGGGTTTGTTCTATCATTTTTATTTTGCTGTCCCTCAGGATATTGGCGTTGGTATAGTCTTCAACCCAGAGTTCAAAACGCTGAATTGTGGATATATGTTCGGGCAACTGATAATCATGAGCCATATCCACTACCCATCCAAGATAATTTTCTGCCATGTCCTTTTCATTATTTTCTATATAATGATTTGCCAGTTCACAGGTGAAATGACACCAGGGTCCATAACCACCATTGTTCCGGTCCCAATGTCCAGGATAGCGGTTTAACCCACCTATTTCATCATCCCAGAGGTTCCTGTGGATTCGTTTAACAGTTGTCCGGGTTTTCATGTCATGGTCACTGATTAATTCAAAATAGGCTGGTGCATATTCGGCAGCATCAACATCAATGACACTAGAAGCAAAGGCATCGTATGCGATTGGTTCACTGTTTTTATCCTTTACACGAATACATTTTATAAATGAACGTCTTCTGGGGCTGTACATACGGGTCAGGATCGCATTTTTGACCTTCTCTGCCTCGTTTTTCCATTTGTCCAGTTCTTTTTCATCAGTACCAATAGCTTCACCCATTTCAACAGCTGCAAATATCCCTGCACAGCAGGCGGAGTTTGCATAGATTTCAAAACCGTGTTCATAGGCAGGATATTCATGGATGCTGTTTATTGTATGGATTAGATCCACTTCCTCGTTTTTGTTCATCAAAACAAATTCCACTGCTTTTCTGATGGTACTCCAGTGTTTTAACACAAAATCCCTGTCAGCCATCTCTTCAAAAAATGACCCTCCGGTTGCTTCAAAATATTTGCCCAATGTATAGAGCACCAGACCGGTTCCATCTATCTGTAAATCTTTGTAGCTGGCATCGTTTCCATCAATATCATATCTTTGTGAAAACTCTCCCAGCGGCTTTTGGGCATTAAGTATGAATTCCAGTCCCAATCTTGCCTGTTCCATTAAATCGGCGGAAATAGCACCAAGTATTGCTATCGAGTGGTCTCTTGGATAGATGAATGGGTACCTTGTTCCAGGTGGGCTTGCATAGAATCCTCCTTTTTCATGCTGGTTTTGTTTTAGTATTTCTATACTGTTTTCGTATAATCTGTGGGCTACCATCCGGTTCAAAAGACTCACTCCGTATCAGCGGGTTCAATTTTAAACACACAATAGGCTTTTTCAAGGTACTTATCAACTTTTTCTTTGGTTAAATCTGCCCTTTTTATCGCATATTCATTGTATGCGATGCAATCAGAACCCTTCATGGGTGACCTGCAACCAAGGCTGAATATTTTAAATCCTGCCATTTCACCTCTTCTTTTTATATAGCTATAATGCAGGATGCCTAATATATTCGATAATGCAGGATAATCCCATGGTTTGTCAGAATTATCCCTTTCCTTATCAGAGGCTTCGATTACTTTCTTAAATTGCACGGGCTGCTCTCCATAGATTTCAATATATTCTATCAATTCACCTCCAAAAGGGCAGATGGGTAAATAAAGTATATTATCATCTCTTGCCCCTTCAAATCCTGCACCCTCAATTTCAGCTAGGTCTTTGCCGATATCTTCAAGCCATCGTAAGGTTTTTTCAGGGCCATCAAGGTCCACCATTTTTACCACACCGGTTAGAAGCGCTTTGGGTAGCATATTCTCAAGTCTTATCATTATGTACTCTCCCCTACTTAATTGTATTAATTTGGTATTAAATATTGTTAATTCGTTTTATCAGATATCAAATTAATTATCGCCTGATTCCATCCTTCAGGTCCAATTCCTTCAATCTTATATATGTGGCTGTCAGTAATGGATTCGTCATGTTTGCCACCGGGTTTTTTAACTAGGTATGGTATATCTACAGATTGTAGCATTGGAAGGTCATTTAAACTATCTCCGAGACCAACAGTTTGCAGGTCACTGAATTGTTTGCGATAGATGTCTGACAAAATTTTTACTGCTTTTCCTTTGTCATTATCACCTATAAGGTGCCAGTACCTTCCCCCTCTGGTATAATTCAGACCATGGGATTTTATAATATCTATTATCCTGTCTGCTACTTTTTCTTCTTGTCCTATAACTTTAAATGCTTCGTCATATTCCCGCATCTTTGCAAGCCGTGAAGATTCAATATCCAATCCTGTATCCTTGCTTACACCTTCATCATCAAGGTCTCCAAAACCTATGATATCAACATCAACTAAACCCTTGATTTCTTCCAGAACCTGTCTTAATTTCGAATACCTTGTACCGAGTTCTATAACATTGTAATTTTCATGGATTGCTGTATAATCATAATCCACGTCAAAATATCCCTTCGGTATAAAAACAGCTCCCCCGTTTTCGGATATAAACGGGTGTAAAATATCCAGTTTTTTAACATAAACCTCTATTTCAGATCTTGTTTTGCTTGTGCAGAATATAAGTGGTATATCATGTTTTTTTAAAAGCTTGAGTGCAGGTATTGCAGGTTCATAGGAATATGTATCGTGGTCGATGAGCGTACCGTCTAGGTCTGTGAATATGATATATTTCATGTTTATTCCCTATATAATTATTCATTTTCCTGCATAATATCTTTTTTGTAAACAATGGTACGGTATGGGAACGGTATCTCGATTCCTTCTGCATCAAACCTTTTCTTTATGGCTTCTCTTATTTCGCATCCGGTGGTGTAAGCAATATTCCTGCTGATGATCCACACAAAAAGTCGTAAGTTCACAGCAAAATCACCACATTCGGTGACGTAAACTTCTATTCCTTCTCCTTTGCTGGTTTTAGGGTGGTATCTATTTAAGTCATCATATTTCATCACATTGGGATGTTTTTTTGCTTCTTCAATCATCAATGATTTGGCATAATCGATGTCGGAATCATAACTGATACCCATATCAATTGGCCAGATTACTCTGGTATCTTCAATCGTCCAGTTGATTATTGACTGGTCACTGATTATATGGTTTGGTATAATGAGTCTGCGGTTGTCCCATGTAGCCACAACCGTATGCCCGAGCGTGATATCAGATACCTCGCCGTATTCGTTATTTATGGTGACACGGTCTCCCACTCTGAACGGTCTATACGCTGCAAGAGAAATTCCTGCGATAACGTTTGATAAGGTACTCTGGGCTGCCATACCGACGACTATTCCTGCAAATCCTGCACCTGCAAAAAGGGCAAGGGAAATGTCTCGGAGAGTTGGTACACTCAAAATGATTATTACAAGACCTGCAAAATAGATTAAAGCAACACAGATACGTCGGACAAGATTATAGATGGTTTCATCAACATCTATTTTTTTACTTACAATATGAAAATAGGTTTTAAGTGCCCTGTCCACAACTTTTGCTATTATGTAACTTGCTATAATAACAGCAAATATGAATATAATACTTTGAAGGTTTTTCAACAACCAATCAGGGAAATAATTTTCTAGTACCATTTTTCTCCATGTTACAGATTATATAAATTATCAATTTTAGATTAACATAATTATTATTTATATTTTATAGGTTGTTTTATGTTGTTGCTCAATTAAGACACAGATAGAAGATAAAAATGAAATTCGAAATATTAATCAATTTATCTGGTTGATATTAAACCTTCATAAACAGGATAAGACGAAGCAAACTGCAAGAATAGAGCCCCGGGCGAGATTCGAACTCGCGACCTAGTGATTACAAATCACTCGCTCCTCCGGGCTGAGCTACCGAGGCATATATTTTTATTGAAGCGAACTATCATACAGACAATCATTACAGATAAATGTTATGGATGAATCGAAACAAACTTGAGAAATATGTGGCAGGAAATATCCCGAATAGGTAAGAAACTTGTAGAGCACGGGCTGGTGGAGTCTCATTTTGGAAACATCAGTGTCCGTGTCGGTAGCAAGATGCTGATTACAAGAAGCGGTTGTCCGCTGGATGAGGTAACAGAAAGTAATGTGGTAGAAATTGATGTTGATAATCCCTGCAGTATGGACATAATCGCATCATCTGAATCAATTGTTCATCGAGAGATCTACAAAAAAACATCCGCACTCGCAATAATCCATGCACACTGTATTTTTGCGGTTACACAATCATTGCTTGTTGATACAGGCTCAATAGTACCGGTTGACAGTGAGGGTAAATATTTTCTTGGTGAGATACCTGTTGTAAAAGGTGATATCGGTACCCAGGAACTTGCTTATAACACTGCGCAGGCACTTGGTAAGTTCAAAGGATTAATCGTCTACAGCCACGGAACCTTTGCAACAGGGAAAATTCTGGATGATGCCTATGTAACAACAACCCAGATAGAACATTCCTGTAAAATTAAATACTGGTATGATATGGCTAAAAAATAAACAATTGAATTTAAATATTTATTTTCAATAGTATCCAGCAATAACCAATTTGTATATGTGACTACTGATGACATCCGATTCACTGAGACCATTGGCTTCAAAGTTTATAGAACCAGTTGCAAGAGCGGCATCAAGTACAGGTTTGTCACCCAACACTGTATCATTTTTATCACTTATACTTGCGGTAATCGCAGGAGTATTCTTTTATTATTCCTATGCAAACCCGATATATGTATTGATAGCCGGATTGTTTGTGGCTTTTAATTCAATCCTTGACGCCATGGACGGAATTATGGCAAGATATATGCAAACCGATAGTTTAAAAGGGGATTTTCTGGACCATGTTATTGACCGGTATTCTGATATAGTTATAATCTGCAGTATATTTCTGGCAGGTCATATTCACTGGCAGATAGGGTTGGTTGCAATCATTGGAGTGTTATTGACAAGTTATCTTGGTACCCAGGCACAGGCGTTGGATATAGGCAGGTATTACGGCGGGATTATGGGCAGAGCAGACAGACTTGTTTTAATTATTGCCGGTTCACTGTTATATTTTGCGTATCCATCTCTTATCTATGGATTTTCATTACTTGGATGGGTGATTATGGTGATTGCTGTAGCAAGTCATATTACTGCTATTCAGAGAATATACCATATCTGGAAACAACTATGATTTGTTGTCAATTTATAAAAACGCCTGTTAGAAGTTAATTATCGGTTAATTTAATGTAGCACAATCATCAATCTTATATTATATGTCTCATCATGGCAATCAAAGGTATGAGTTTCTGGAACATACGGCAGATGCACAATTCAGGGCATATGGAAATACTCTGGAAGAGGCTTTTGAAAATGCAGCACTTGCAATGTTTAATGTAATGGTCAATACAGGTAATGTCTCTGATATAATATCAGAATCAATAGATATAGAGTCTCCAGATCTGGATACTTTACTGGTTGACTGGTTATCTGAATTATTGTATTTGTTTGATGTGAATCAGGTAGTTTATTCAAAATTTGATGTAGATTCGATTAAAAAACAGGGGAACAAGTACCTGTTATCAGCCCGGATTTTTGGGGAAATTTTGGACCTGGAAAAACATGAAGTTGATACTGAAGTAAAAGCAGTTACCTACAATCAATTGGAAGTCAAAGAAGGTCCCAATGGATGGACTTTACAGGTATTAGTGGATATCTAATCACGATCAATGAGGATATAGGTTATTATTGGATTTTGTCTGAATAACAATTTTTAATATTTCTGGGGCGGTACAAATGAAAGGTGATGATATTAAAGACAGTGAAGTTTATCAAATACTTAAAAAAGTCGATGATAATATATGGGATATACCAATTGGTTATAAATCAATTATGAAAGTACCAGGACGTGTGTTTATATCCAGTGAATTGCTGGAGGATTTGGAAAAAGAAACACTGGACCAGGTAGCAAATGTTGCATCTCTACCGGGTATACAAAATTATTCGATGGCAATGCCTGATGCTCATCTTGGATATGGATTTCCTATTGGAGGGGTCGCTGCTTTTGATAAAGACGAAGGAGTTATCAGTCCTGGTGGAGTGGGTTTTGATATAAACTGCGGTGTAAGGCTTCTTAGCACCAGTTTACAGATGGATGATGTCCGACCGCAAATGAAACGGCTTGTCAATGATTTGTTCAACAAGATTCCTTCGGGTCTAGGGTCAAAAGCCAAGCTTCGTGTATCAGATGCCGAACTGGATGATGTATTTGTTAAGGGTTCACAATGGGCGATTGAGAACGGATATGGAGTAAAAGCTGATGTAGATCACTGTGAAGGAAAGGGTTTGATTGAAGGGGCTGACCCGTCACAAGTGAGCAAAGAGGCACGCAAACGCGGGAAACCTCAACTAGGTACATTAGGAAGCGGCAATCATTTCCTGGAAGTCCAGTGTGTGGATAAAATCTATGATGAGAATATTGCATCGGATTTCGGCCTTGAGGAAGGACAGATAACAGTTTCTATACACTGCGGTTCAAGGGGTGCAGGTCATCAGATATGTTCTGATCATCTTCGTGAATTAACACAGGCGGTAAAAAGGTATGGAATCGATTTACCGGACAAACAGCTGGCATGTGCACCCGCAAACTCTAGAGAAGCGCAGAATTACTTCAAGGCAATGGCTTGTGCAGCCAATTATGCATGGACTAACAGACAGGTAATTACCCACTGGACAAGGGAAGTTTTTGAGAATATATTCGGTAATGACCTTGATATAAACCTTGTTTATGATGTGGCACATAATGTTGCCAAACTTGAAGAACATACAATCAATGGGGAAAGAAAACAGGTTTATGTGCACCGTAAGGGAGCTACTCGCGCATTTCCTCCATATCATCCGGAGTTACCAAAAGACTATCAAAAATCTGGACAACCTGTACTAATTCCAGGCAGTATGGGCACACCATCCTTTGTACTGCACGGAACAAAAGATTCAATGGATATCTCTTTTGGCAGTGCCTGCCATGGTTCAGGTCGCCTCATGAGTCGCAAACATGCGAAAAAGGAATTGTCAAGTGAAGGGATACAGAAACGTCTCGAGTCAATGGGGATTACAGTTAAAGTGGCAAATCCTAAGATGATTTCTGAAGAAGCACCTGAAGCGTATAAGTCCAGTAGTGAAGTGGTTGATGTGGTCCATGATGTGGGAATAGCCAGAAAAGTAGCCCGGCTAAGTCCTGTTGGTGTTATCAAAGGTTAAAAAAAGTAGGATGGAGGAAACGGTTTTGTTTTTAGAGGGGATGAATGGTTTGCTTGGTAACTGTAATTTTATATGCAAGCAATTTCCGTTTCCTCAAATATTGAGTAGTTTATTATTATATTTAAAGTTGTTCAATACTTAAGGAATTTATTTTCATTTAGATACTATTTATGACCGCCAAACTTATAGTATTCACACTATATTTAAAAACCCATGGGAAACAAGCCAAAAAAATTATCAACGGTTCAAATAATGGCGGATTATCAGTTTGGTAAAGGTTGTGGTAAACAACTTTTTACTGATGATGTATCTTTTTTATTATCCAGAACCAGACGGATAAGACAGATTCTGCATGATGGCGAAAGAATCGCAACAATCAGAGCCAGTGATGGGGTGCTGACATTGAGTATTAAAGGAGCAGAAATTGTCCATGGGTACATTTCAAAACCAGGTCAAAGGGTAGTGGTCTGTGAGGAATCTGTTCCTTTTGTTTCCAGAGGAAAAACAGCATTTGCCAAACATGTTATTGAAATAGACCCTGAACTTCGTGCAGGTGAAGAGGTACTTGTTGTAGATGAATCCGACAATCTACTGGCAACGGGGCAACTTCTATTATCACCTGAAGAAATTCATACTATAGAAAGAGGCAGCGCTGTTGATGTAAGAACAGGTATCCAGGAGTAATGAATAATATTAATAAATCTATATATATTATCTAATATTATAGTCTGTATAGAATAGAATTGTGTAATTTATAGTTTTCAACACTAAAATGAGTAATTGAATGGATTGGCAAGTATCCTGATTCTGGAGAGTGAAACAATCACCGATACAAAAGACGATTTCCTGAATAATTTTGTAATCCCTGATAATACAAAAATGGAAGAGCACAACATAGTTGTGGATGGAGGAGCCATCGTAGGTAATCATTCCAGTCTCAATTACGGAATAATAGCAAACTCTGTGATATTAGGTGAAAGTGTTCAGGTATCAGGTGATATATCCTCCACATCAGATGTCAGGATTGACACTTGGTCCAAAATAGGTGGAAATGTAAAAACCGAATCCAATGCCTATATAGGAGAACTTGTGTCAATAGATGGTAAACTGATGGTTAATGGCGACCTTGATGTTGGAAACAATGTAAAAATCAATGACGGATTCGTGGCAAAGGGCTGGATACTTGTCAGGAATCCAATACCTGTCATGGTATACCTGTTCTTGTACATCAGTGAACTTCTCAGACTTGGGAAAGATGAAGAGGTTGAAAAGGCGCTTGAAGACCTCTTTACCGATGATGAGCTTGAAGAATCAATGAAATCCGGTGCAATGGTTGTACCAAACAGTTCCAGAATCTCAGTGGATTCCATACATGTACCTGCACATGCCATTATAGGAAATAATTGCCGGTTAATCGGGAATATCCGGTCATCATCCCTTGAAATGGGTGATAATACAACACTCTATGGCAGTATACGTACCCGCAATGATATAACCATAGGGAAGAATGACAGTATCCATGGCAATATTGTTTCCAAAGGTGATGTAACCATTGATGAAAGAACCCATATACTTGGTGAAGTGAGTGCCAACACCATTCATATTCATGAGAGTGCACTTGTGGATGGTCTGATGAGAGCACCTAGTGGGCTCAGTTTTGAGCGTGAAGATGAAGTAGAAAATATGGGTGATGAAAAAGAGGTAGAATCTGATAAAAAGGAACTTATCAAACTGGATATCTGACTAATTGTGATATGCTTTACAAAAGTTTTATTAACTTTTTTGTTTATGTAACGATGAATCAAATATGGATCGAGTAGAACTAGATAAATCATCATTCAAGGCACTGGCTTCTGATACCCGCATTGAAATCATCAAAAATCTCAACAAAAATAACATGCGGGTTACTGATCTTGCTGAAAAAATGCAGTTATCCAAACCTACACTTATCGAACATTTAAAAAAACTTGAAGAATCCGGTTTGATTGATAAAGAAAATCGTGGAGAAAAGTGGGTCTACTACCGGTTAACAGATAAAAGCAGGAATCTTTTAGAGCCAAAATCAGACATAAGAATCAAGATATTACTTGCAACATCTGTTGTGGCGTTTATTACCGGGTTTGTTCAATTGTTCAGGTATTTCAGTCCTTTCCAGACTGGAACTGAAATGATGCCAATGGATGAAGAATCCAGAGAAGCCTCTGAAAATGCTCCTGCACCTCCACTAGAAGATTTATTTTCTATTATACCATGGGATACAGTTATTTTACTGGGTGTTGCAGTAGTAATGCTTTCTGTCGCAATCTGGTATTTCAAAACAAGAAGCTCCCCACTGGTTGAGTAAAAAAAACAAATAGGATAAGATGAGGTAAAAGTCTCATCTCATTAATTTCCAGGTGAAATCTCTTTTTCAGCGGAGGCTTTAGACCCTTTAACTGTTGTTTCTTTGATTTCTTCTGCAACTTCAAATTCTATGGTTCTCTCACTGTTTGCTCCTACATTGACTTTCCATTCAATATAATCTGCAGTTCTGTCAACGGTATCAATATTGGAATTCAGCAGTTCGCCAAATACCCACATGTAATGGACGGTAACAGTTTTTGGGCTTCTGTCAAAGTTTGTAATGGTGATTTCACCGGCTCTAGTGATGTTATTTTCTTTCTTGTTTTCTTCAAGAATTCTTGTCTCACCCTTTAGATCAAAGGTATTACCCAGGTTGATTTCAACCTCTGCACCAGCAGGAGTTCTGTCAATTGAACTCTGACCAATCATTACCTGTAAACCGTCTTTTTCCTTATATACATTTACAGTACCTTTTGGCAGTGGTTCGTTATCATTTGTAAAGGACAATAACTGCTGGACATTTTCGTTTCCACTTTGCCTAAATGTTGTGTATAGATATTCGGTTTTTGAATCGATTCTTTGATCCAGATATTTGGTGGACTGTTGGGAGTGCTGGTCCAGTGTCAGATGTCCGAGGTCGTACAGGTACATTCTGCCTACTTTTTGGGTTTCAGAAATTGACCTTTCGAATTCGTCCATCATAGGACTTTCAGCAAAACCAACATATCTGTTCATAACCTGACCTGAAATCAAATAGAAGTTTCCATCGAAGTTTTTATTGCTGGGGTTTTTGATAATCATGTCTCCACTGAACCTGTTGCTTCTATCCGAATCCTTCATGTACAGGTTGTAGGACGCATCCCATGTGATACCATCTATCTGGTACCTGAGCTGGAAATCATGAGTTCCACTCCTTGTAGCATCAATCTTTGCCATAACTTTTGTACCTGTTTGATTTGTTGTTTTTATCTGATTGATATTGTTTTCAGTAATGTAGAATACACCGTCTTCATTTTCCAAAACCAGATAGCCTGAAGGATAGTTATTTTCAATTCTTAGAAGAATGCCTGTAACAGTTTTTCCGGAAGTGAGTTCGATTTCGATTTGTTTACCGATGTTGTTTCTCAAATCGTCTCCAACACTTGTTTTGATACCCATTACTTCATCCGCATTCATGTTTTCAGGTTCAACTTTTATGGAATCTGGATTGACATTTTTCAAGTTTTTAAGGTCTTCAAGTTCAATCCATTGGACACCACTATTAAGTTCAAGTCTGATGTCCTTCTCTACTATACTTCCCTGATTTGAATCATAGATTAGGTAGTTCTCATTTGAATCCCCGTTCACTCCATATACCTAAGCAGGTACCGCAATTATAAGTACTGCAATCATGCCCATTATTAGAATTGCTTTTTTTAAGTTAGGTTTCATATTTACCACCAGATATAAATCCTGCTTATAACTTTATGAAATCATTCTTCTTGTTAGGAAAGAACCTAACAACAAAATTGTGATTATGACCATTAATTCAATATAACATCCCCATTATACAGCAACTTAATATATTTGATAGGATTAATAAATTCAGTATTAAGGGATTAGATTGCTCATTAAATGAACTTTGATTATACTTAAAAAATTAAGTTAACTAGTCTACTTGTATTTAATAGGATTCAGTTGAGGGAGAAATATTGCCCCGGTCAGAAATATACGAATCAATAGTTAGTAAGGATGAAAAATATGTGATGCAGAATTACACCCGTCAACCCATAGCATTAAAAAGAGGAGATGGTGCGGTTGTTTATGATGTGGATGGAAACCAGTATATAGATTGTCTGGCAGGTATTGCGGTAAATAATGTAGGACACTGCCATCCATATGTTGTACATGCGATAAAAAAACAGGCTGAACAGTTGATTCATGTATCAAACCTGTACTATACAGAAATCCAGACTGAACTTGCTGAAAAATTGGTTGAACTTACAGAAATGGACCGCATTTTCTTCTGTAATTCAGGGGCTGAAGCAATAGAATCCGCAATGAAACTTGCCAGGTCGGTATCGAATAAAACGGATTTTGTTGCAACCGAACAGTCATTCCATGGACGTACCATGGGTTCACTCAGTGTAACTCATAAAGAAAAATTCAGGAGACCATTTACCCCTTTAATACAGGGTGCTACTTTTGTTCCTTATAATGATTCGCAGGCTATTGCCGAATCAATAACTAAAAACACAGCAGCGGTTATAATTGAACCCATACAGGGTGAAGGCGGGGTAAACATTCCATCTGGTGATTATCTCAGAGAAGTACGAAAGATATGCGATGATACAGATACACTTTTAATATTTGATGAAGTACAGACAGGTTTTGGAAGAACCGGTGAATGGTTCTGTAAACAGCATTCCGGTGTGCAGCCTGATATAATGGCGATGGCAAAAGCAATGGGTGGAGGCTTTCCTATGGGTGCGATTGCATCAAAAAAAGGAATTACCTTTGATAAAGGTGAACATGCATCAACATTCGGAGGTAATCCACTTGCCTGTGCAGCATCCCTTGGAGCTATAAAAGCCATCGAAGAAGAATCACTGGTACAGCATTCAAAGGAACTCGGGGATTATTTTGTAGAACGTCTTAAAAGTCTCTCACGTGAGGATGTAGTAGATGTACGTGGACAGGGTCTTATGATTGGTGTAGAGTTGAAATCTGGTTGTAAAGACATTTTGAATTATGCACGTGAGAATGGGGTGCTTTTAAACTGTACATCGGATTCGGTACTGCGTCTTGTACCTCCACTTGTTATAACCAGAGAGCAGATAGATAGGGTGGTGGATATTATTGAGCAGGCGTGAACTCATTAAAAACGGTATTGAAGAGATATCAGAATATGTGCCCGGAAAATCCATTGACGAGATAGCATTGTCCTATGGCCTTAACCCTGATGCAATCATAAAACTGGGTTCGAATGAGAATCCGCTTGGTCCATCACCTGAGGCTGTTGATGCACTTGAAAGACACAGGGCACACTCCCAACTAAGTGTGTATCCATCTGCAGATGCAGGTGAACTTGTAAAAGCGCTTTCTGAATATACAGAATTTCCTGAATCAAATCTTGTAGCTTCAGGACCAGGTATGGATGGTTTGATGGATAATCTGATGCGTCTTGTTATTTCAAAGGGTGACGAAGTTATAATTCCCACTCCTACGTTTTCCTATTATGAAATCGCAGCACGTGCAAACGGAGCATCACCAGTTTTTGTGAAAAGGGGGAATGATTTTAACGTAGGAGCAGAATCCATACTTGAAGCAGAATCATCCCGAACCAAAATGATTTTTATCTGCTCACCGAACAACCCATCCGGGAACCTCATCGATGAAAGAGAACTTCGCAGTATTGCGGAATCCGCAAAAGGTCTCGTATTTGTGGATGAAGCCTATGCAGAGTTCGCATACAGGAATATGTCTGACCTTGTTACTGAATACGATAATCTTGTTGTAGGTAGAACCTTTTCAAAGGCTTTCGGCCTGGCTGGTATGAGAATAGGATACGGAATCATGCCGCAGTGGTTGAAATCCGAATACATGAGAGTATCCACACCTTTTAATTTGAGTAGACCGGCAATAACATCAGGAATTGCTGCTCTCTCGGATACCAGACACCTAAAACAGAGTGTTGAACTGGCAAGGAATGGACGAAAATATCTTAAAGACAATATACCTTTTAAAGTATATGACTCACAGTCGAATTTTGTACTTGTGGATGTTGCACCTCAAAAAGCTCAGGAGATATGTGAGCGGCTGCTTGAGGAAGGAATTATTGTCAGGGACTGCACATCTTTCAGAGATGCAGGAGATTCATTGATTCGTGTAACAGTAGGAACGCATATCCAGAACAAACGGGTGGTGGAAGCCTTCAAAAATCTATACTTGGGTTGATTATGCTTACAAGTACTTATATACACATCCCGAAAGTCGGAAAATCGACCGAACATAAGATATGGGCATCAGGAATAACAACATGGAACGAATTTATAAAGCACCATGATACAGTTCCTATACCTAGATCCAAGAGGAATGTAATACTGGAAGGTATCGATGAATCAATGGAGCGGCTGGATAACAGGGATTCTGAATTTTTTGCGAATACATTACCCGGTTCAGAACACTGGAGGGCTTATCGTAATTTTTCGAATTCCATTGCCTATGTTGATATTGAAACTACCGGTCTTTCCAAGAGTGATGATCATATCACAGTGATAGGTGTATACAACGGAGACCATGTAAAGTCATTTGTACACGGTATCAATCTCGATGATGTAGAGGATGAGTTGAACAAATACGAATTCATTGTAACGTATAATGGAGCCTGTTTTGACCTTCCGTTTATCAAAAAAGAGTATCCAGAACTGGAATTTAATCAACTCCATGTGGATTTGATGTATCCGCTGCGAAAACTCGGGTTAAAAGGTGGTCTCAAAACTATAGAGAAAAATCTTGGTATTGCAAGGAGTGATGACACGGTAGAAATTTCAGGATTCTACGCGGTGGTATTGTGGGACAGGTATCAAAAAGGGGATGAAGGAGCCCTTGATTTACTGCTTAAGTACAATCGTGAAGATATAGTAAACCTTGAAACAATCCTTGATACCATTCATCCCAAATTAGTTGATAAAACATTTTCAGACGCAAATAATACTGTCTGATACAATATCGCTTTAAAAAAACAGCAAAAAACTGCATAAAAAAGATGTCTTATAATTTTGATATTTCACAATTTCCAGACCTACCCGGTGTGTATCTGATGAAGGATAAATCAGATACAGTGATTTATATCGGGAAAGCACGTTCTCTTAAAAAGAGGGTAAGCCAGTATTTCCAGTCTCAGAGGTACCACTCTCCAAAAACCAGGACACTTGTAAAACACATTGACGATGTCGAGTATATAGTTACAGAATCAGAATTAGAGGCACTGATCACTGAAGCCAGCCTGATAAAAAAACATAAACCCAGATACAATGTCCGCCTAAAAGATGACAAACGATATCCTTACATCAAAGTAACCAATTCAAAATATCCTCGAATTTATCTGACACGCCGGAGGATGATGGATGATGCACTCTATTTTGGACCATATACAAATACCAGAGCAGTACGAAAAACCCTTGACATTATTTCTAGAATTTTCAAGATCAGAAAATGTAAAACAAAAATCGATGCAAACAAAGACCAGTCAAGACCATGCCTCAATTACCACATCAAACGCTGTCTTGGACCCTGTATAGGTGCGGTCAGTGAAACCGAATATAAAAAAGAATTGGATTCGGCTGTCAGGTTTTTAAAAGGTGAAAGTACTGGTCTAATAAAGGACCTTGATGAGAAGATGCAGCAATTATCCCTCAATCAGGAATATGAAGCCGCAGGTGTAGTACGCGATCAGGTTGTAGCTCTTAAGAACTTAACTCAGCAACAGGTTGTAATATCTGGTACAGACGAGAGGGATGTGATAGCAACTGCTGCTGATGAAGATGCAGTCTATGTCCAGTTGTTCTATATCAGAAACGGAAATATAGTAGGCAGATCGGAATTTATAATGGACAGGGGTGATGGAGAAGTATTGGTTCCAGAGGTATTGTCCGGATTTATCAAACAGTACTATCAGGATTCACCTGTTCCGCCTGAGATCCTAGTGCAGTATGATATCCCTGAAAGGGACCTGATTAAAAAATGGCTGTATCACAAATCTGGGATGGATGTTCACATCCATGTTCCTCTTAAGGGTGATAAAAAACGAATTCTTGACCTTGCTGCCAGAAATGCTCAAATGTCTATGAAACAGTCACAAATGAAACAGGAATCTCAAAAAACAAATGAGGTGCTTGAAAAACTGAAATCTGACCTTTTACTTGAAACACTCCCCTATCATATAGAAGCTTTTGATATTTCCAATATTTCCGGTACAGATGCCGTGGGTTCGATGGTGGTATTTGAAAACGGTGCACCTGTTAACAGCAAATACCGGCAGTTCAATATCAAAAATGTGGAAGGCATCGATGATTTTGCAATGATATCTGAAGTAGTGTATCGAAGATACAGCCGGGTTTTATATGAAAACAAACCACTCCCTGATTTGATACTTATCGACGGGGGGCCCGGGCAGGTCAGTGCTGCAAAAAAATCCCTTGAAGGTTTGAATCTGGGTAATATACCCATGATTGGTCTTGCAAAACAGTATGAACATATAATATCGCCGGATAACGAGGTAATAATTCTTTCTCAAAAATCGGATTCTTTAAAACTGATCATGCGGATACGTGATGAAGCTCATCGATTTGCAGTTTCTTCACACCGCAGAAAACGTACTGCAAAACTTACTCATTCAGCACTCGACGGCATTCAGGGGATAGGTGGTGCAAAAAAACGTGCGTTATTGGAGTACTTTGGTTCGATTGATGGTATAATGAATGCATCGGTAAAAGAACTGATGAAAGTTGAAGGTATCAGTAAAAATCTTGCACAAAGAATTGTGGATTATTTTGAGAACGAAAAGAGTTAATTGTTAATCTAACAAGCTTTTCTGAAAATGTCTGCTCTATAGAAGGGGTCAAATAATTTTTATATCCCAATACTTTCAAAAATGATTATATCATAATTGTGGAATTCTTAAATCATTCATGTATTAGATAGTAAAACTTAAAACATAGCGCATCCAAATTAAATTTGCAACAGTTTTCAAGTTAACGATATTGCTTATGCATAGATTAATGAACTGATTAAATGGTAATAGGGTCAGATAACGGGAGTGTAATTCATGGTTAAAGAGATTAAATTTGGCAGAATCACCAGAACTGCTGATGTCAGAATGTTAAATGATATGCGTGAAGTACTTTATGACAAGTCCCAGGTCAGTATACGAAGAAATCCTGAACTGTATTATATGTATCGTGAGATTTATAAAGATGATTATGATTTTGAAACCATCAAAAAGCATAACCTGAGATACGATATCACTGTCATTCCCCCTAGGATGATAGGTAGAGAATATGTTAAAACAGCAGGTCACTGTCATCCCAAGGTTCCAGGTACGGATGTTTCTTATCCAGAAGTGTATCAAATTCTAGAAGGGCACGGTACCTACCTATTGCAAAAAATGGAAGGTGGTAAAGTCTATGATGTGGTTGTTATTAATGCACAGGCAGGAGATTATGTTATAATCCCACCGGGTTACTGCCATATCACAATCAATACATCAGATAAAACACTAAAAATGTCCAATTGGGTATGCCGTGAATTTTCTTCAATTTATGACCCTATAAAAAGACATAGTGGAGGAGCTTATTATCTTCTTGATACAGGTTTCATCAAAAATCCGGAATACTATGAAATTCCGCAGATAAGGTATATATCTCCTACTGAATATCCCAAATTCGGTCTTAATGAAGGTCAGGATATGTATAATCTGGTATCAGGGATTGGAAAGTTGAGATTCCTTAAAAAACCCCAAGAGTTCATGGACGATTTTAACTACATAATAGGAATATAATCAATGCTTATAGTTCCGGTTGGATGATAACACAAAGGTATACAAGGCTGATATATGTAGGATATAAAGAGAGGAATTAAATGCAAAAACAGGAAAATAAAAAGGATTACCGTGTACAATTTACATTATCCAAGATTGAAGACCTGATGTTCAGGACAAACTATGATCTGAAAACAGGTAAAGGTGATGTAATAGTCAACATTTCTCTTATCAACAAACAGGATCTTAACAGGGTACTTGAAATTTTCAAGACAGCAATGATGAGTGGGTTGACAGTAAACCCTTTTATAAAAATACTCAATGAAGGGGACACCATCGGAAGTTTAACAGTTGATGAAGAAAAAATAGGTCTTGCTACAGTATGTAGCATAACAATCGATGGTATACTGTTAAAAAAAGGTATTATTGTAAATCCAAAATTCGGTGGTCTGGTCCAGATTGAAGAAGGATCACCGGTGCGTTTTACCGATGTCCTGACATATGCAAGTACTTCCATAGACCCATTGTAAGCTTTGATGTCACAAGAGATTACATCAGTAACCCAGATGATAAGAACCGGTTCAGGTAAAATACTGGCGAACCTGCGGGAAGTGCCAATCGCTGCCAGATATGATATAGACCATGTTCTTTCAGAGATGATGGATGCGGGGTTTAGCGGAATTCTGGAAGTAGGGGAACCAAATCGACGGATTCTGGATGTGCCAATTGAAAGAGACCATCTCGGAATCGTTGTTATTGGCGGTACCAATCCGATGGCAATTGTCAAAGAACACGGAATTCCTATTGAAACAAACGCAATGTCTGCTGTAATAGATATCGAAGAGATGAGTGATATTAAAAATATAAGTCTGGATTGATGAATAATATTAGGAATTCTTTTTTGACCTTCCAATCTGTGTACCTATAATTTCATCCAGCTTTTTTATAAATTCATCTTTTACTTCATGTGGTATAGTGGCGCCTGATGCAATATCATGCCCACCACCAGCACCGCCGACTTCATCACAGGTTCTGGATATAGCCTCAGAAAGATTCAATCCCTGTCTTAGAAGGTCCTGTGTTCCGCGTGCTGATACCTTTACACCGTCATCGGTATCTGCAAATCCGATTATTGGGTATGAGCGGTCACCGACAACAGTTGTACTCATGCCTGCAATTATTCCCACTATAGTCTCTTTTATATTCGACCCTGAATCAAAGTATTGAAGGTTATTGAGTTTTGCAACACCATTCTCCTTTACAAACATCAATCCGTTAACAAGATTTTGCCTGTGTTCGCTCAATAATTTGCTCGCTTTTTCGTAGGCTTCACCACGGTCACCGATACAGACCGCAAGACCAATATCTGCATGATCATACCGTGCTGTAGCATTAAGAAGTGTGGAAAATTCTGAAGAATCACGCATTTCTGTACCTTCTTGTTCTTTTAAAAGGACATATACCTCAGACACAAGCCTTTCTATTTTGTAGGACGGAACACCTGAGTGCACACAATGCTGCATAAGTGCTGAAACAATACGCTGTTTTTCGTCCTGGGTGCAATCGACCCACCGTCTCCATCTCTCATCACCTCTGAACCGGATACCGAGATTGTGCAAAAACTCAATACATGCGTCTTCATCACCGGTAAGTCCTGGAAGGAACGGGTCAGATGAGAACTGGAGCAATTTGAATACAGGTCTGGTCTGTTTGCCAAAAAGTGTTAAATCCTTTTTATAATGAAGTACACCGTTTTCAGCTCCTTCTCGAAGTATCAATCGATTTATTCCTGTAAGGTACCCTTTCTTTGAATGCTGGAAATCACCAGTAGCACCTACGATCGCCAGATCTGCCAGGTCATGGTTGTTACCAAGAACTGATGCAAGGATATATGTGGTTCCGGAACCACTTAGCTCGGACGAACCGTTTACACCAAAAAGATGCGGGTTGAGATGGGTTTGTATTATCTGGGTATCACCTTTGGGTTGGTGATGGTCTGAAACCACGGCATTGATTCCTGCTGAAACTATATGCTCAAGCATCCCGCTTCCAAGGTCTGTAAATATCACAAGGTCATAGTTTTCACCGGCAATATCTTCTATGGCATTTTCATCCAGCTGTTTTAAAAAACGGGTGGAGTAGTTAATATCTCTGCGTTGGAGGGCTTTACAGATGATACCTGCCGATGTCAAACCATCTGCATCTATGTGAGATACAATATGTACTGTATCATGTTTCTTTATCTCATCTGCGCATTTTAAAGCACGATTTCGCATTTCCTGCATTACCTGATTGTAATCCATTTTATACTTAACCTCTTTTCAAACTCTGCTTCCAAGTAGCCATTTATTTGGGTCTATTATATATCCACTGCCATCTCTTTCAATTTCAGGAAAACACTGTATTTCAGAGACGCTATACTTTGAATCACCATTATAAAACCGTTCAACAAGTTCAGTCCATGGAATGATATGTGCTTTTCTGGAACTTCCTGACCCCATTCTGAGCTCCACAGCAAGAAATCCTGTCCTTCCTGATTTTTTTAAAAAATCTGTGATGCGGTCTATCTGATGCACATCGTTTTTGTCTGTTGTAAAATGCTGGGTGAAATACAGTGCATTTGCACCTTTATCAACCGATATGCTCTTGCATTCAATACCCAGATAATAGTCAGGGTCGAGTGAATCTACAAGTACATCCAGAAATTGCTGGGCAAATCTATGTTGTTTAAGGCGATGTGCAATTCCTTTAATATCTTTTTGCTCAAAAAATGAGTTGAATGATTGTACAAGTACTCTTTCAAATTCTGTCATGGGTAAACCAGATACCTGTTTTTTCTAGATTAGCTCAAAATATTACATACATTGCTATATCTTTATTTTTGTCTTTATCATTTTTAATTTCTGTCTAATCACGACCTAAATATATCTCGATTATTATAAATGATATGTTTAATGGGATTTGTCCTAGTAAAATGTATTTTTTGTTTAGCTTGCAAAGGTATATTTAAATTTGCGTTAACTTGATGTATTTAATTTCACATCTGATATATGATGAATAAGAAAAGTTTTGAAATTTTATCGGCAATAGGTTCAGTAGGAATACTAATATTCCTGATGATACTGGTAGAGGAGACTGGATTGACACCAGAAGGTTATATTATATCGTTTTTGATATTTATACTGCTTGTTACGTTGTTGGGTATAAAATTGGTAAAAATTGATTATGGTGAACAACAGTGAGGATTGGTCTATTATGGGTGTATTGACAAGACAACTCCAGTATGAAACACAAGCAAATATCGATATGGTAAATATAACGTCGGATGTGGCAGGAACCATTAAAAATTCAGGTATCAAGAACGGCATAATCACAGTTTTTACACCTGGTTCAACAGCAGCCGTAACAACTATAGAATACGAACCAGGTTTGATATATGATTTTTCCCAGACGCTTGAGAAAATAGCACCAAGTGATGTTGAATATCAACATGACAAAAAATGGAATGATGGAAATGGTTTTTCACATATTCGTGCATCTCTTCTGGGTCAAAGTGAAACATTTCCGATAATAGAAGGTGAACTTGCCAATGGTCAGTGGCAGCAGATTGTACTGATAAATCTGGATAACAGACCACGATACAGAGAACTAATACTCCAGATATATGGAGAGTAAAAAAATGTTTAAGTCCAACCATTACGGTTGGACCAAAAACTGATATTTTATTTCGAAACTGTAGCTTTCGGAGTTTCTGGGGACTCCTGCTGTTTCATAAGGAACTGGATAAAATCTTCACTAAGTCTGGTTTCTTTGACCATCCTGTCAACGATATCTTCATCAGATACACCACTTTCCTTCAAATCTTTTATTCTTTTGTATACATTTTTGGATACTTCAGAATATTCGTTGATGTCTTTTCTGTGTCCCCATACATCACCTTCCAGCAATCCAATTCCCTGCATATCCAGAAACATCTTGGCGGAACTGGAAATTGTCCTCTTGTAGGAGCTTGGTATATGTAACGCTTTCAGGTTTGGACATTTCATTACCAATGAAAAGATGTCGGTATTGGATGGTCTGAAAGCTAGATGAACGATTTCTTCATTTTCATCCAGGTTTTCAATTTCTTCTTTTGAACTTACAACTCGAATTTTCATAGTATCCCTTACTAATTTTAGTGGTTTTTTGTTATATTGCGTAAAATAATTTACACAATGTGATTTTTCTGTATATACACTATACTACTTAAAGATTATTATTTCTAACATAAAATAGATATGTAGGTTAGTGGAAGTATGTCTGTAAAAATGAATAATTAATGCCAAGTTATATAAATATAAAGGTTTCAAGAATGATATTGTGTCCATACAATATCATTATCAACTGCTCAAAAAACGGAAGCTCAAGCTGATTTACATTACACTGGCATTTATCCTGACTTATTTTGCAAGCTGGCTTCCTGATTTTCATCTACAGGGTGTGGAAGGATCAATAATAAGTTCAGTTGCAGCTTTTGGACCTTTAAACGGTATGATTCTGGGTCCATATATCGGACCATTGGTATCATTTTTTGGTATTATAACACATGTTATAACCAATACCAGTCGTCTTGGAGATGATGTATTCCTGCTTGTGACACCTGTGTTTGTCATGCTTTCATCACTTATTGCAGGGCTTATAATAACCAGGAGAGAAAAACCAGCACTGTATATTTATTCCACATTAATTGTCCTGTGGTATTTTTTTGATATTGGTCGGGAACTTTTCTATTTACCGTGGTTCCATATAATTGTCCTTGTGACATTTATTATATTCTATAAGAAATATCAGCATAAGTTGATGCATGTAAGTGTATACACATTCATATTGTTGTTTATGGGCTCACTTATTGCAGTACTTTCAGACCATATGGCAGGCAATATCGCAGCGTTGTTGACATTGGATTTATCAGCTCAATTGTTTGAATCAAGTGTTTTTATGTATCCACTGGAGCGCATGATACTTGCATTCGGAGCTGCTTTTATAATGTTTATTATTGTAGCTGTGCTCCAGTATTCAATCATAGAACTTAATATGGGTGACAATAATATCGAAGATATAAAAATGGACAACCTCATGAATTACGCACAACACGATGTCAAACGTATACTTGAAGAAGAACAGGATGATGAACCCTAAAAAAACTATAACAGATTTTAACATTGATATATATTCATTTGAACTTTTCAGATATTTTGTACACTGCCCTTGAAAACCTGTGTTCAGGGTCAGAAAATACAATGAGGTCTTTATCTGTTTTTGAGGTCACATCACACATACAAGGTATCGATTCAATCACAGGTGTATCGAATTTTTTTATGTTTTGCGGATACAGATACCCCTCATGACACATATTCTCGATAATCACACATTTTTTATGGAGTAGATTATATATGCCATCTATGACTTGTTCAGTGCTTTTGATACAGGTATAGTTCTGTTTGAGCACGACTGCAACATAATCAGATGCTGCAACAGCATTAATCGATTCGTAATCAATACCCGGACTTGTATCAAGTATGACCACATCTATTCCGGATTGGATTAGCTTCTTTTTTGCTCTGATAAGTAACCTGAGAGCTTTTGCCTGCCAGTCCCGGTCTTTACTCGAAATATCCCGGATAGAGTCAACATCAGGGTTCGTGAGCCCTACATACAAATATCCCGTTGTCCCAAAATCACTGCTGACGTCATGGACAACATCCTTTATACTGCATTTGTCATGAAGAACATCATTTATCCAGTATTTGGGGTAGATATTGAAAAAATTGGTAAACGAGGGGGCTTTAAAATCATAATCAAGTAGGCATACATTTTGACCCTGTGATGCATAAACACCTGCAAGATTTATAGCAATACTTGTTTTGCCTGTGCCACCTTTGGAAGAATGAACAGCCAGTGTAAAACTCATAAGATACTTTCCCTCAAAAATGGTTTATTATAATCTTATTCCATTTAGTTTTAATTAATGTTTTCATGGAATCTAAAGTATATTCTTTTTCCTTTTCTGAACTTGGTTACATAACCCAGTTTAACAAGCTGGTTCAAATAATTGCTTTCAACTGCTCTTTCTTTTCCAGTAATCTCTGATATTTCATCAGCAGTAGCCTGTTCCAACCTCAGAAGGGTGGTTGCGGTGGTACGTAGATGTTCAGGCAGGGATATAAGTGTCATTACATCCATTGATTTTGACAGGATGGTTTCGTTTTGTTTATCGCCAGCATCACGGTTTGTATCCTGCAACAGTTTATCCATTTTACTATTGATTTCATTCAATTTATCTAATATATCGTTTAGGGTATCATTTTCTGACATTGTAATCATAAGGGTTTTCTGTTCTACAACCGGTATGATGATGGAGATATTATTTAAAAACTTTCAAAAAATATCTTTTAACCTAAAACAAGTAAAGTTTTTCTATTGCTTCTATGGTAGCATATATGTTTGTATTTATGAAACAAGAAAAGTTTGATATGTGATTACTGGAGTATTTTTGACATATATACTCCATCAAGATGATACCCTAATTTGCGGTAATACCCCCGTGCACCGATACCACTGATAATTGCCAGTTTATTATATCCGTTTTCAAGAGATACTTTTTCAGCCTGTCCAAGCAGTTCAGATCCATAACCTCTATGTTGCCAGTATTTCATCTCTGAACATCCAAAAGGCGCCAGTGACCCGTATACATGTAGTTCCCTTACAACAGCAGCATCCTGTAATTCACTTCTATGGGGATTGGCTGGAAATCGAAGTCTTAAGAACCCTATCAGAACATCCTGTTTTACATCTTCAAAAGCCAGGAAATGTTCAACTCCACCGCAGGCATTATAGGATTCAACAGTGAATTTGATATTTTCATCAACTGGTTCGATGCCTTTCAGAATGTTGTGTCCGACTTCCCTGCACCGAATACAACGGCATTTACCACCTTTCTCATGGAGACGTTCTCTTGCAAGTTGACGGATATTGCTTTTTTTCACTCCGGCAAATATCTGCTGGGATGGTATGTCACGCTGGATTCGCTGCAGACGCACCCATTTTGGAAGCAGGGCTTTAATATCTGAAATCAACTCGACTGCTTCATCGTCATTAAGTGCACTATATTCACCTTTCTCCCACATTTTGTAGAGTTGAGTACCCTCTGTAACAAGGGTAGGGTAGATTTTCAGGTAATCTGGCATGAATTTTGAATCCTCAAACAACCGTTTAAATCCTCTAAGGTCACGCTCATAATCCATCCCGGGTAGATGTGGCATCATATGGAACCCTACTTTGAGACCGCTATCTCTGAGCATACGGTTTGCTTCTGCAGTATCCTTAACCGTGTGACCCCTATTAATTTTTGACAGGACAAAATCATATACATTCTGGACCCCGATTTCTACTTTTGTAGCGCCCAGTTCCAGCATCCTGTCAATATGTTTGTTATTTGTCCAGTCCGGTCTGGTCTCAAAGGTTATGCCGATGTTCCTGATTGCAGCGTTTTCATTCTCCTTCTGCACATCTTCAAGGGTGATATAGGGATGAGATTTTCCTATTATGTGAACATGTTTGCGCCAGGAAGTATCATAGAAATCGTTCATTGCCTCTATACATCGTTTTGTATACCATTCCTGATAATCGATTGATCTGGATGTAAATGTACCACCCATGACAATCAATTCGGCTTTATCAACCTCATGACCTATCTCTTTCAGCTGGGATAGGCGTGATGTTACCAGTTTATATGGGTCGTACTCATTGCGTATAGCACGTCTGGTTGCGGGTTCAAGTCCCATATAACTCTGCGGAGAATTAAAATCAGATTTCGGACCACCGGGGCACGGTACACAGATACCATGCGGGCATGGAGCAGGTGAGGTCATTGCAGCGATTACCGCAACACCGGAGATTGTGCGGACAGGTTTTCGACGAAGTATGTCCATAGCCTGTTTTTGTTCTTCCTCGGTTCCTGCCATTATGATATCAGAATTCCTTGGGAGTGAAGAAAACTTATGAGTTGAACTCAATTTTTTCTTGGCTTTGTTCAGTTCTATATTGTCGGTTATTGAACCATCAAGTACCATTTCAAGAAGTTCTCTGCACACCTGACTGAATTCGTCTTTAGTTTCATCTGACATTTTTATTCAAAAAGAGATTGTTTTTATTTTTAGGTTAATTAATCCTGCTAATTAAAACTTTTCAGTACAAGTCAGCAATCAGATATTCCAGCTGTATACGGGGGTTTGCAGCATCACCCATGTAGAAATCAGTATCTGATATCCTTTTTACCATTTTTGCAACCTTTAAATCGGGCTCATTGGAGTCAACCACCACATCGTAGAGATGTTCCAGTATTTCGTACCCGGAAAATCCGTTTTCAATTAACAGGTTGTCGATAATTTTGCGTGCAGTATCTATATCCTTTTTTATGGCTGCATTATAAAGCTCTCTGATATTATTTTCTTCAGGGATATTATCCAAAATGGATTCATATACATCCTGTGAGGTAATTTCTGTGTCTTTGTTTTTCGACTGTATACACGCCATCTGCGTTGTAATCAAGGCTCTGGCAATGTTGCCCCTTGAATAATAACACAGTGCTTCAAGACCCTCATCTGTGAATTGTATCCCTTCATTTTCTGCGATTGGCTGGATATAATTTATAAGCTCGTCCCTGGATACGTAAGTGAAAAACAATCTCAATCCTCTGGACCTCAGGGGTTGTATCAGTTTTGATGGTTGTGCTGTGGATAGTATGAACCTGCAGGTTGAGGTGTATTTTTCCATGATACGCCTAAGTGCTTGCTGGGAGCTGGTATCCAGTGACTGCGCACAATCTATGAAAATAATTTTATAGTCGGAATCAATGGGTCGCATGCTTGCGTATTCATTGATTATATCCTTGAATATAGAAAGCACACTCGTACGTATTTTTTTCGGGTCCTGGGTGCCGATAATACGTGCGAAACGTCTGTCCCTGACAAGGTAGCGTTTACCCTGGTCAAAGAAATCAGATGCATTAAAATAGGTTAAATTGCTCTCGTAATGTTCTCCATAGAGTTCATTTGCAAGTGCAAAAGCAGTGGAAGATTTACCTGAATTTACAGGACCCTGTAAAATAAGATGTGGAAGGTTTCTGGACTGTAAAATCCTTTTCAGTGTACTGATGGAAATTTCATTCCCTGCTATATCATCCATTTTTTTTGGTTTGTATTTCACAGTCCAGATATCTTTCATGTAACCCACACCTTTTATTGTTCGATACCATCAGTTGTGGTGTCTTTGAGTACTTCTTTTATAACTATTCCATAAACCGGTCTTGCGATGAATACACCGATTAACACACCTACGATGGTGGTAAGGGCAAATCCCCTGAGCGCACCGAAGCCCAGAACCATAAGTGGCGACATTGCAATAATTGTAGTTGCAGCTGCTCCAATTATAATACCAAAGGCTTTGGTTATTCTTGACAGATATATCTTTGTCGGTGGTAATTTCCCTTCGTATAACACCTCATCTGTAATGATTACTAGATGGTCGATACCTGTACCAATAACGGCAATAATCCCTGCAATACTTGGGAGGTCAAGCTGCCATCCTATAGCAGCGGAAAATCCCAATATCATTACAACTTCACTGAAGGATATACCTACCATAGGAATCAGTATCCGTTTTTCACGATACCGATTATAGACCGTACCAGCTACACCTATTAATACAAAAACACCTGCTATAACAGCCAGTAATTTAAACTGTTCTCCAAGTGATGCGTCCACATGCCCTGAACCTATAATTTCAACGTTTACAGGTAGTGCACCGGCACGAAGGTGTATCTGGAGTTGTTTGGCTTCATCCTTACCTTCTTCGCCACCACCAATGGACGCTTGCCATGAATATATAAGTGAGTCACGGAGTTTATCGGCTGCTGATGGGCTTAACGGAGCACTGTAGATTTCCTGGTCATCTAGATGCATTTTCAAATGGTGTTGGGAAGGATTGTTGATTGCACCGGTTTCTTTAGCAGCTTTCTGAAGAGACCTTGCACCGGACTCAGAGAGTGTGAACGGTACATTCCACTGCTGATTCTGTAAACTCGGGACATCTACACTTTCTATGTCTTCTCCATAGAGTACATGTCTGGTTCTGTTGCCTTCGGTAACAATATTAATCTCAAATTTACCAGGTTGTTGGGCTATTTCTTTTGCAGTGGAAAGGTCAACACCGGCAAAATCAATCAAAATATAGTTATCACCAGCGCTGCGTACAGGTATGTCCTTTAATCCCAATGCATTCAGTTTTTCGCTGAGGGTTTCTTTGGTAAGTTCTCTTGTATCTTCTGTTACACCCTGACTGTATATTGTCGACCCATCTGGATCTGTGACAATAGACCCGTCAACTTTTTCCATCAATTCTTGGAGTTCCTGCTGTGATACAGAAGTTCGAATTTCGTACTCAGTAGCATCCTGTCTGGATATAGGAACCACTTCAGAACCCAGTGAATCGGAGAGGTAGGCAGTTATCAATTTCTGTTTCGAGGGCTGGATTTGCACAGTAGTTTTTTCCTCATCTCTGGTTATAGTAGGTTCACCGATGTTGAGTATATTTATTTGTGATTGGGTAAGATCTGTATCAGTGGTGAATGTGACAGTTCCGCTTTCACTGTCATCGGAAGGTATATTTACATCTGAAATCCTAATCTCAGCACCTGTTGAAGATTCAACAACCTCTTTTACCATTTCACTAGGGTCGCCATCAACCTGGGCTATAGCTCCCTGCAGTTGCAGCTGTAGCCACGAACCACCTTCAAGGTCAAGCCCGTAATTGAGATTTGACTGAGCGCCTTCACCGGGTACATATATTGGCTGTATAGCAATCAGGGATGCGATAAGTGCTATTATGAATATCTGGACACGCCTGTTCCTTAGCAGCCCACCGTTTTCTTCTTCATTACTCATGCTTTTGACCTCCTGATTTTACCTTTTCCAAGGTACCAGCGCAAGACCCCGGTGTTAAACATCCATGTATTCATCAAATCAGCAACCAATCCAAAGATAAGTACAACAGCAATATCAGATAACATACCCACCTGTGACAGCCATGGTATAATGAGATATGCATAGGTAGATACTAGATAGAGCATTATTACCGCAACAAGTGTGGTAGTAGTCATTAGTACTCCTGTATGCATTGCTCTGGTTATTTTCTCATTAAGATTGCCCTTCCTTTTAAGCAGACGATTATTCAATAATATGTCACTATCGACAGAATACCCTATAATCATCAATAATGCAGCAACTGTTCCAAAGGATAGTTCAATCCCTGTGATGTTCATAAGTGCCATAGCTATTGTAATATCTGATACGGCAGAAGCAATGACTACAAGAGATGGTACCGGTGTCCTGAATATCAGATATACTACAGCAGCCATACCTATAAACGAAATAAGTAGCGCCATCAATGCCTGCCTCTGCAAAGATTCTCCATAAACAGGTCCGATTTGTCGTATTTCAACATTTGAATACTTGGATGACACATCCTCCTCAACAGCAATATGTTGTTCACTATCCATAGGACCAAACTGCATTGTTACCCTGCCACCGGATTTACGCAGATCATGAAGGGGATAATCAGAATACTGATTTTCAAGCTCTTCAACAGAGTCATGTGTGTCCATAGCAATCATTGACCCTCCTTCAAATTCCATTCCGAGTTTAACAGGAGCACCACTGCTTAAAAACATCACTCCGATGATTAAAAGCGATGTCAGGAATACTGCAACAGGAACCATTAAAACCTGGCGGTTATTATGATTTTTTACAAATGAATCCAGATTTTCTATCATACTGAATATCATGGTTTAAAACTCCACATCTGGTAATTTTGAGATAATCTCTTTATTATTTCCAAATCTTTTTGGTTGAAAAAGATACCGTATATTTTTAAGACTTTCTTTTCAATTATTTAACTGGTTAGACACTTATACTTATATATACCACTTTTTATTTTGTGTATAGCGATGACAGATAATGAGGACAGAATCGGTATAGATGAATATTTCCTTGAAATAGCATCGGTGGTTGCAAAACGGGCGACATGTCTGCGTAATAAGGTAGGAGCGGTTATTGTAAGGGACAAACGGATTATATCCACTGGTTATAATGGTGCTCCGAGCAACCTTGAACACTGTCTTGATATCGGTTGCATCAGGGAACAGTACAATATTGAATCCGGCACACATCATGAAAAATGTCGTGCAGTCCATGCTGAACAAAATGCTATAATCCAGGCGGCGCTTCATGGTGTAAGCACCGATAATGCAACTATCTACTGCACTCATCAACCCTGTATACTTTGTGCGAAGATGATAATTAACGCAAACATCAAAAAAGTGGTATATCTTTCGCATTACCCTGATGATGAAGCATTGAAATTCTTTTCTGATGCAGGGATTGAAACCATAAATTTCAGTCAGAGATTTGATTGATTTAAACTGCGCAATCCTTTTTTAATGATATCTTTGTCATCCGGGCGGTACATGTTTTTTACTGACACTTTTTTACCGGTTAATACATCCAATCCTCTGATAATTACCACGGGTGTACCACCATCACCTTCTCCCATGAGCAGGTTGGCAGTGCCGGCAATCTCGTCTGCAATCGCCTCTTCTGTGATATCGAGAGCATGACCATATAGGTCATTTTTACCGCGCCAGTTTTTGATTGCGGGTATATGATACAATCCCACAGCTACACCTGTCTGCCCGGTTTTAAAAGCCCTGCCATTGGTGTCCGTGATAACGACACCGATTTTTTTACTGGTCAGGTTTTGAAGATGTAAACCAATGTATTCTGCACTTACATCTGGATTTTTCGGGAGATCAAGGATAAATCCGTTCTCGATGTTGGAATCATCAAGACCAGCATTTATGCAAACATTTCCGTTATACGTTTCAACAAGCATGATGGGAGAATCCACCAGACAATCCCTGCTTCTTTCAAGAACAGCCTGTACAAAAGCAGGGCTGAATCTATTTTTATTTGCAATTTCTACTGCTTTGTCAGTAGGTGTTATATCCTTAAGCCTGAATATCTGACCTTCTGATTTGGCTACGATTGTGGAAGCGATTACAACAATGTCACCGTCTTCTAATTTTGTGTTGTTACAGATAATCTCTGCAAGGTTGTCCCCTTCTTTAATCAGAGGAATGTTATCCACAATAAAAGCTTCCAGTTTCACTTATATACCTCTCTCTGTAACAATTAAAAATAGCAGTAGGAATATATAATACCATATATATAACATCTGTTGCGGCGATGATGAGAGTTACCCCGACTGAGCAAAAAATGATGAAATTATAATTTCTGATGCCGCTAAATCAAGATATCAAAAAAAGTAGTGGATAAATCGTTTTTTATTATCCACATTATTCAACTTTGATTTTGCGTTCCTTTTCTTCTTCGGCTTTTGGCAGAGTGATATGTAGTACACCGTTTTCCAGTTTTGCACTTGCATCTTCTTCATTCACAGATGCCGGCAGGGGAACGGTTCTGGAAAATACACGATACGTGCGCTCATGTCGGTAATATCCTTCTTCCTCGGTTTTGGACTCTTCACTACATTTGGCGTTGACCTCCAGTGTGTCATCTCTCACTGTGATATCCACGTCATCCTTATTTACACCTGGCATATCTGCAGTAACAATTACGTTATTATCTTCCTCTTTAATATCGACAAGAGGTGAAAACGTCTCGCCTGTAACTCCACTGAATCCACCAAGTGCAAAGCGGTTAAATAAATCACTTAAATAATCCTGGGTTTCCCTGATTTCTTCGAAGGGGTCTCTTCTTCGTATACCGGTTGGTCCTCTTCTTACCATTTCAGCCATTATGTATCACCTCCTTTACTCTACTGTGATTTTTTTCTCCCCTTTTTCACTGGATTTTGGCAGAGTGATATGTAGCACACCGTTTTCCAGTTTTGCACTTGCATCTTCTTCATTCACAGATGCCGGCAGGGGAACGGTTCTGGAAAATGCACGGTATGTGCGCTCATGTCGGTAATATCCTTCTTCTTCAGTTTCGGATTCTTCTTTGTGCTGACCATTAATTTCGACTGTATCATCCCTGATATTGATATCCACATCTTCCTTATTTACTCCTGGTATATCCGCAGTGACAATTACGTTATTGTCTTCTTCTTTAACATCCACAAGCGGAGCATAGGTTTCACTTTCTGCCCATTCTGCAGGCATCATGTCCTCAAAGAGGTCACTCAGGTATCTTTGGGTTTCTCTGATATCTTCAAACGGATCCCATGAGAATAATGATGGTCTTCTTGCGATTTCAGTCGGTTTTCTTCTTCGTATTCCGGTCGGTCCCCTTCTTATCATTTCAGCCATTAGTAAATCACCCCTTTATTGTATGGTTATTTTATGTTCCTTTTCTAATTTAGGTAGCGTAACTTTCAGAACCCCATTCTCAAGTTTTGCATTTGCTCCTTCTTCAGTTACTGATTCTGGCAATATTATGGTTCTTGAGAATCCTTCATATGTCCGTTCCTGTCTGTAATATACATGTTCACCTGTGGATTCTTTTTTAAATGAAGCATTAATCTGCACAGTGTTATCACTGACTGTTATATCAATATCATCTTTATCGACTCCTGGTAAATCAGCAGTGATGACTATGTTGTCATCTTCGTCTCTGATATCTACCAGGGGAGCCATTGTTCTACCAGCAAGCATTTCTCCACCAGGAGCAAACCTGTCCAGTAATCGTGTTACGTCTTCAACTGGATCCCATCTGATTATACCGCGTGCCATACAGTTTACACTCCTTGAATTGTATTTTTTGTATTACGTTCCCCTTACACTCCTTCTGGATTTTACACCCAAACAATAGATTGTCAGTGATACTATATAAAAATTTCGGACAAATAATTATAAAAAAGAGATGATAGATGCCATTTATTGTTGGTTGATTTGGAGTAACATGTTTATGAAGTTGCTGGCATCGACAGTGTTCAAACTTCCGTTTTCCATGGATATTTCATTGAATGAATCAACTTCATCTGGTTGGTTTATTGTTGTAGAATAAATTGCAAATGGCACCGGGTCGGATGTATGAGTTTTTAGTGAAATGGGAGTTGGATGGTCAGGAGTTACCAGAATGGTATAGTCTTCATTTGATTCATTATTCTGTACATATTCAAGAATTTTACCCACAACCAAACTGTCAAAATCTTCAATTGCCTGTGTTTTTGCACTGATACTGCCCATATGTCCTGCTTCATCAGGAGCTTCAACATGTACGATTACAATATCATGGTTTTTAAGCGAATCTATAGCATAGTTGGCTTTACCAGAATAGTTTGTATCCAGATAACCTGTCGCACCTGGTACATCTATCACATCAAGACCGGCATATGTACCTATCCCTTTTATAAGGTCAACAGCTGAAATTATGGATCCTGATAATCCATACAGTTTTTTAAAATGCGGGATTTTTGGTGCATAACCCTGACCCCATAACCATATAGAATTGGCAGGAAGATTTTTATTGTTGACTCTGTTGATGTTAATCCTATGGTTTTTGAGGATATTGTATGATCTGTCGATTAAATCGCAAAGTAATTCAGAATCTTTACCTGATGGCATATAATGATGTTTATCCTTATTCATAATGTCATGTGGCGGTGTACAGTTAGCATTTGCTCCGATGTTATTCTTTGCAACCATGAGATGTTTGTAACTCATCCCAGGATAGAACTGGATATCCTTACTTCCAAGTTGCTGGTTAATCTCTTCAATCACAACTCTTGCTTCATTGGTTGAAATATGCCCTGCGCTGTAGTCTTTTAAGGTATCGTCGTTGACTGTGACCAAATTGCATCTAAATGCTACATCGTTTTTATCAAGGGATATACCCATACTTGCGGCTTCAAGAGGAGCTCTTCCGTTGTAGTATTTTCTTGTGTCATATCCGATAATGGACATATTGGCAACATCACTCCCGGGATGCATTTCGTCAGGAACAGTTTTTGCAAATCCAGTGATTCCGTATTTTGCGATAGAATCCATATTTGGAGTTCTGGCATTTTGCAGGACAGTTTCATTGTTCAATTCTTTAATAGGATAATCTCCCATTCCGTCTCCTATAAGTACTATGTATTTCATCAATTCACCTTGCAGAGCATAATATCTATAAATTAATTTATTAATGTTCTAAATATAAAAAGGACATTTAAATAATTCCAACCAATAATAGATGTTGATTTATCTATGAGATATATATATTTTGCACTTATAATCCTGGTATTTTTTGGTCTGGTTACCACAGGATATGCACAGAAAACAGATGCGATGATACATTATTCTGAAGAATCTTTGGGTATAGGAGATACTTACTCACTGGAGCAGGGCTATTCTTTTAAAGTCCATGACTCCAATGGTGATACAGGCAACAGCTGGATAGAACTGTATTTAAACGGAAATAAAATCGATACCGATGACCAGTTCAGTAAAAAAAATGACCCTTTTGAATATGTAAAAACTGTGACAGAAAACGGGGATGAAGTAGACCATCTTATTCTCCGGATTACGCCTTTAGAGTTAATTGAAAGTCCGAACAAAATCCTGGTGAAGTTCAAAATTGAACAATATATTGACCCTGAAATGGGTACAGATGACTACCTTCTAATTGACAGGTCAAAATCTGTCAATAATATCAAACCACTGGAGCTTGAAAATGGATATACATTATATGCCAGTAAATTGATTCAGGATTCAGCAGTTTTAACATTAGAAAAAGACGGTTCAGTTGTCAAGGAAAAGAAAATAGATAAAGGTGATTTTTTCACCTACAACAGAGCTACCAGTAATGGAAAATCCACCATATTCCTGGCTGAACTGAGCGAGATATTTACAAGCAAAGACTATAACACAGCTTTCCTTGAACATGTCACTTTAAAAAAGGACAATATCTCGGATCCTGATTCAGGGCTCAATTCTAATATAAATTTAAATATCAGGGTGAGGGATTTAAACAACAATGGACTCGATCAGGGTGATAAGGCAATTATTTCTTATACCCTTGAAAACAGTAATTTTTCAAAAGTGCAGGTAATGCTTGATGGAGACCAGATTGATATAAGGCGCGATGTGAATGCAGGTACATATGTCACTTTGACAGGCAATCTTACCGAAGGTGTCCACAATACAACAGTTGTAGCAGTATATAATGACGGATCACAGGTGAAACAAACAACAGATTTTGTAGTTGGTTCTGCATCAGAAGAGTCCTCAATGGGCATGAATCAATCTGATAATACATCAAAATCAGCGAATAACTTGAAAAAGCTTGCAGGGTCTGTAATTGACAGGATAACAAATAACAATACAGTAACTGAATCCAGTACAAATGTGAGTACTGATGTGTCAGGAATATCTGGAAATTCTGGTTTAGTTAGGGCACTGTCGGCTGTTATTACTATGATAGTATTTTCTATTCTGGCGTATTTTATCTTGAGTCTTTTACGTTAACATTGGTGAGCATGAATGGAAAAACTATTATAAACACAGGTTGATTGAGCTATCTATAATAAAGCAATAAGGACCATATAATTAATTTTTATTAAATAACGAATTCGGTGATGGGATTAAATAATGAGAATTGTGATGAAATTTGGTGGAACATCCATTGCAGACGGCAATAATATACGCCACGTGGCAAAACTTTTGAAAAACTATTACAACTCCGGTTATGAAGTTGTTGCAGTAACATCTGCGTTGGGTAGTGTGACCGATGGATTGTTGACAAATGCAATTGAAGTCTCAAAAAAAGGCAAGGTATCCCAGATTAAGGAGTTCATCTCTGATTTAACGCATAAACATTACAGTGCTGTTCATGAAGCTATTGATGATGAAAATATTATCGATGAAACCATTCAGGCTATTGATTGCAGAGTTGATGAACTGGAAAAAGCACTTATTGGTATATGTTATCTGGGAGAACTCACACCACGTTCTATAGATTACATATCTTCCTATGGTGAGCGTCTGGCAGCTCCTATAGTATCAGGAGCAATCAGGTCGCTTGGCATTAAATCGAAAATGTTTACAGGAGGAGATGTAGGAATTGTAACTGATAATGAATACGGAAACGCCAGACCCCTTGAACAGAGTTATCGAAACGTTGGAGATACACTCAAACCAATCCTTTCTGATACCATCCCAGTAGTAACAGGGTTTATTGCAGAGAACAGGGGAGGGGTAATAACAACCCTTGGAAGGGGTGGTTCTGATTTTACTGCTTCTATCATAGGTGCAGCCATTGGTGCGGATGAAATCTGGTTGTGGAAAGAGGTTCATGGAATAATGACCACTGACCCCAAAATTGTATTTGAAGCATGTTCGATACCCCAGATATCCTATGCTGAAGCAATGGAACTTTCATATTTCGGGGCAAGGGTTTTACATCCCAGAACAATCGAGCCTGCTATCAGGAACGGTATACCAGTACGTGTCAAAAACACCTTTGAACCGGATTTCCCTGGTACACTTGTTGTGTCCGAACAAAAACCAACAGAAGATGTAGTCAAGGCTGTCACTCTTATTAAAAATGTGGCACTGGTCAATATATCTGGTGCAGGGATGGTAGGAACCATCGGGACAGCTGCCAGAGTCTTTAATTCACTTGCAAACGCAAATGTCAACATAATAATGATTAGCCAGGCATCTTCTGAATCCAATATGTCTATAGTGGTTGATGAAGACCATCTGGAAGCAGCGGTTGATGCTATCAATTCAGAATTTGATAGAAATGTTATAAAAGATGTGACCTATGATGATGATATATGTGTGGTTGCAGTTGTAGGTGCAGGAATGGCAGGTATCCCGGGTGTTTCAGGTAGGGTTTTCAGTGCACTCGGGAGGGAGAAAATCAATGTAATTGCTATCAGTCAGGGTTCTTCCCAGCACAACATTTCTTTTGTGGTCAGTGAAAAGGAATCATTTGATGCTGTAAGAATTTTGCATAGAGATTTCAAACTGGAATCAAGTAAGTGAGGGAAATGAATTGCGGAAACATATGACATACTCGGAATCAGGTGTTGATATTAAAAAGGAAGAAGCATCTATTAAGTCCATTACCAGTAAAATGAAATATAAACGAAAGGGTTTGGGTGCACCACTGAGTGATATTGGTCATTATTCCGGTCTCATTGATTTTGGAGAATATGCATTAGCATTGACAACTGATGGTGTGGGTACAAAGGTACTGATTGCCAATGAAATGCAAAGATGGAATACAGTTGGTATTGATTGTGTTGCAATGAATGTAAATGACTTGCTTGCTATTGGTGCTGAACCTCTTTCCTTTGTAGATTATCTTGCTGTTGAATCCTATAGTGAAGAGTTCGCTGAACAAATCGGTGAAGGTCTGGCAAAAGGTGTAGAACTGTCCAATATCTCAATAGTTGGAGGGGAAACGGCAACCTTGCCGGATATTGTCAAGGGTTTTGACCTTGCAGGTACATGCCTTGGAATGGTGGATAAAAACTCGATAATCACAGGGGACAATATCCGTCAGGGAGATGCGATTGTAGGAATTCCGAGTAACGGGATACACAGTAATGGGTATACACTGGCGAGAAAGGTCATTGAGAATTCAGGTTATTCCTATTCAGACCCCTGTCCTTACAACACTTCAGTTATAATAGGTGATGAACTCCTGAAACCAACCCGAATTTATCTGGAAGTGCTGGATGTAATTAAAAAACTGGATGTACACGGTCTTGCTCATATCACTGGAAGCGGGCTTTTAAAACTTAACAGGATTACAGAGTTGGGGTTTGATTTTTATGACCCTCTTGATGTAAACGACATTTTTAAATTCCTGCAGGATGAAGGTAATATTGAAGACCCGGAAATGTATAAAACCTTCAATATGGGTATGGGATTTGTTATAATACTTCCTGAGGAGCAGGCTGATGAGGCTGCCGAAATAGTTGGAGGTAAGGTAGTAGGCAGAATTGTTGAGAGCGGAATACGGGTTTCAGATATTGTAATTAAATAAAATGATTGGGTATCAAATATGACATGTATAAGTGACCTTCCCTATGAAATAGTTTTAAGTGGTGTAACGCCTAGAGAGAGTGAAAAATATATTAAAGAAAATTCAGATGAAGTATTCTATGTACCGGGTGGATATAAACTGCTTGGAGTGGTGTTAAGGGGTGGTTCTGAAATACCTGTAGGTGTTAAGGATTCTGATTTGATTTTTCAGTATGTTAAACCGTGTTCAGGATTATTTGTATTGAGAATTAGAGATGAACCTGAAGAAGTAAAACGTCTGCGTTCAGATAAAAATGTGAAAACTAAAAAATAATATCAGATTTGTGTTTTTTTACCAAAACGCTTTATCCATCCAAGGAAGTTGCTGGATGGAAATTCATGGATTGTGGTAGCGATGATTAATCCGTTCTCGTATTCCATGGCAACCATTACAGGTTTTCCTTCATCGTTTTTATATAGTACCTGTCCGTCAGCTTCTGAAAAATATCCATCGCATTCGACCGAATAATCGGGATTTTCTATTATGGATTGTGCTTCATGTTCCCCTACTTTTTGAAGTGGAGCAGATTTATGGTCCTGGATATAGGTTAATTTCAAAGGTAGCCATTGGTATTGATATTCAGATACCATTGGACCGAATACCGTGACAATCCCGCCGTTTTTCAGGAATTTTTCAAACGATTTTTTGTTTTGTTCAATACCTGATGTAATTGTTGTGTAAAGGGGATTGGCAAAACCTGTAGGTATTATTACTGATTTGCATGGTGGCAGGAATGGTGTACCCAGTGATGATGATAAAACTCGTTTACAGTTGAGGTCGTTTTCCTGGAACAGTTTTTCAAACAATGTTTTCGTGTCCCATAAAAGCATAACATCTGTCATAAAATGATGATATGTTCTGGACTTATATATTATTTGTCTGAAAAAAGAAAAAGAAACTGGTGTTTATACCAGTTTGTACAATGGATGTTCATCCATTGCAAGCTCTACACCAAGTTCTTTGGCGTTTTCACCGAGTATTATGTCAACCATTGCGGTTGCAGGGAATACAGTTTTTGCATTTTCGATGGGACCATACAGCTGGAAATTGGATCCAAGTGTTTGTGCAACAAGGTTTGTGCCAATATCGGCAGGCATGTAGGCTTCACGGTGTTCTTTTTTGAACTGTTTCATCCAGTCCCATGCAGATGCCATATTGTGGTATCCACCACCTGCAGGAAGTCCGAAATGACCTTTTATAGTGGTAACGCCTCTCATTGAAGCACCAGCACCAGCACCAAGTGGAGTTGCTGCCACATCAACCAGTGGTTTGGTGATACCGCTTTCTTTTGCAATGTCAAGTAATCCTTTTTCAATACCTCCTCCGCCTTCTTCAAGTATATCGATTTTACCTTTCACGGAGGGGTCGGTTGCATTGAATGCAAGCACGATTGAAGCTTCCATATCACTCTGGCTGACAGCTTCAATTTCGTCTTCATGGATACTTGCGTTAATAGAGTTGTGAATGGCTCGGTCTGCAACTCCAATCTCAGTTACATATCTTGCAGCTTCAGCACGTACACTTCCATCTGATGAATCAATTAAAAATGGTGTGCTGTCATCGATTTCCACAAACCAGTCTATGTACTTCCTGATGGCTTCCTTAGTTTCACCAACAATCTGGTTTACATAGGGGTTGCCGGTGATATCGCCCATTTCTTCCTGGGTTTTCCAGAGATCTTCGGCGGCTTCTCTGTCAAATTCTCCTTTATCTTCATCAGTTACGATTTTATGCCTGTTGTAAAACATTGTACCTACAAGAACAGTAGGATATTCACCGGGTTGTCCTCCAAAATGGACGTCTCCTACCTTGAATACTTGTTGCTTTTTATCAAATCTAAACATTTAAACACCTCTTTATCAGAACATTGATGATACTGAAATGTATA
>NZ_JBKGYF010000002.1:0-48399 GCF_046546175.1 Methanohalobium sp.
TTGCCATTGATGCCTCTCATCTGTTCAATTTCAAGGGAGGAGACCTTCGAGAAGAACTGAAAAACAATATAAACGCCACAACCGAGATTGCAAAATTTATCGAAGAAGAGATGGGTGACAGGGAATACGGACTCGAAGTGGAAGTTGGAGAAATTGGCAGAGAAGATGAACACGGCAGGGTATTGACCAAACCAGAAGAAGCTGTTACATTTATAAAAGCATTGAATGAGAACGGTGTCTATCCACAGGTACTGGCAATAGCAAATGGAAGTGCCCATGGAAATACTTATGATGCCCAGGGCAAACTCATAGAACAGATGTCAATCGACATACCCCAGACCATGAAAGTAGCTCAATCTTTAAAAGAGAACAACCTGAATGTAAGGATTGCGCAACATGGAATTACAGGCACACCACGCGAACTCATCCACGAACACTTCCCGCATGGAGATATAATAAAAGGCAATGTTGGAACCTTTTACATGAACCTAGTATGGGACGCATTCAAGCTGTTTGAACCTGAACTCTATAGTGATATCTGGAACTGGACAGTAGAAAATTACAAACAAAAATCACCGGACAAAACTGACAGCGAAATATTTGGCAAATACAGCAAATTCGCCATCAAAGAGTTTTTTGACAGGATATATTCTGTAAATGATGATACAAAACGAGCCATTGATGCAATGGCTTATGCAGAAACCCTATACTTCCTGAAAGCCTTCAAGGCTGAAGGTACTGCCAGTATGGTCAGAGAAGCACTGAAATGAATAGGTATTCCAGTTTTTATAACTGGGATTTAATTTTATTTTTTAGACTTTATCTATCCTCGATTCGAGTATGGATACCACATCATCATAACCTATACCTGTAATACTGATTGATTTTTTACTACCCTTTTCACCAGTTAAAATTATAATATCAGATTTATTGACTGCAAAAAGTTCTGAAAATTTTTCAATCAGCTGGTCATTGGCTTTTCTATTCTGGGCTTTCTGTGTAAGTTTTACCTCTATACGGTTTCGCCACTGGTTATAATTGTCAGGTATACTGTTGGATTTTGAACCGGGCGCTACTTCTATATTGATAACAACGGAATCATCCGATTTTCTGACTGCATCTTCCAGTGCCATATTCTATACCAGAAAAATTGTAAGTATATTATGGTAATGCTGTAGCCCGACGCACTAACTCCGGAATATCATCCTCTGGATTGTCCGCTGTCAATTCCAGTTACCCCTCGTGACAGGCATTGTCGCATTACCACCGTGTAGCGTATTGGGGTTATCTATACACTCACAGAAAGGCTTGTTTTTAAAGCCCTGTTCTCATGCAAGGAACTTTACAATACGCTATTATCAATATTGTGTATAAAAATATAAATTTGACGTTAGAATGTACAATCACCAAAAAATCATTAATTATATTAATTATTATAACCACTAATATATGATTTCATGTCGGGTGAACAAGTAATTTCTGGCATTATACTGGCAGGTGACGAACTTGAACCAGTGGATGGTTATGTTTGTGTTAAAGATGGGGTAATAAAGGAAATAGGGGAAGAAAAACGGGAGACTGATAATATAATAGCTCCCTGTTTTGTAAACGCCCACACCCATATCGGAGATTCGGTATTTAAAGATCCTCCACTGGGTAAATACAGGGGTTACAGACTTGAGCGGGACCTTGATTTGCTGGTAAAACCTCCAGAGGGTCTCAAACATCAGGTATTGCGCAGAACTCCATACGAAAAACTCGTGGAATGTATGAGGTCAAGTATACAGGATATGATAGCCACTGGTACCGGTGCTTTTGCTGATTTTAGAGAAAGCGGAGTGATGGGAATACAGGCATTAAAAGAAGCTGTTGATAATACAAACATCGATAATGTTATACTTGGGAGACCCACAAACACAGATGATCCAGAAAAGGAAGTTATCTCAGAAGTTGACAGGATACTAAAAAACGCCCATGGAATTGGTATCAGCGGTGCCAATGATATGGACATGGAATTACTGGAAGCAATTGATGATTATACCAGAAAAAGCAGGAAAATGTTTGCCATCCATTCGGGAGAAAAAGACCGCTCCTGTATTTCAAAAGCTCTATCTCTTCAGCCGGATCTGCTGGTTCATTTAACCCATGCAAACCGGCAGGATCTGAAAGATGTAGCAGATGAAAACATCCCGGTTGTAGTCTGCCCGCGTTCCAATTTCACAACTGGTGTCGGAATGCCTCCTGTTACAGATATGCTGGAAAAGGGTATCGATGTATCAGTCGGTACCGATAATGTTATGCTAAATTCGGTAAACATGTTTTCAGAGATGGAAATGTTATCAAAACTGTTTGGTATTGAGGACAGACAAGTATTTAAAATGTGCACTCTTAAGGGTGCCACAACACTGGGACTTGAAAAAACCGGTCCAATTCAGGAAGGAAAGAGTGCAAGTCTCATGATATTGAACGGTAAATCCAATAATCTATCAAATATAAACAATCCAATAAGTGGAATTGTCAGAAGGGGGAGACCTGATGACATCTTATCCATAATTCGTGCCTAAAGGAGACAAAAGTATGGCAAATAATCTATACAAAAAAATATTGATTGCCACCGATGGTTCAGAACAGAATCGAAGAGCAGTTGAATATGGCATCGGCCTTGCCAAAATAAGCAACGGAAAAGTTTACCCTGCATATGTGGTTGATACTGCTGCTTTTTCCTCAATACCGATGGATTCAGGCTGGGAAATGATGTACGATCTGATAAAAGAGGAAGGCAGAGAAGCAACCCATTGGGTAGAAAAACTTGCAGAAGAAGCTGATATAGAATGTGAGCCTACAATTCTTGAAGGACATCCAAGTCATGAAATTATTAATTTTGCCAAAAATAATGATATCGATGTTATAGTTATGGGAACCCTTGGTAAAAGTGGACTGGATAAATTCTTACTTGGTAGTGTTGCAGAGAAAGTTATACGAAATTCAACAGCTCCTGTACTCGTAGTACGCGGAGAAGAAAAGAAAGATTAATTATTTAAATAAAACGGATATCATGGGGAAACAATGCCAAGAAATACAATTATCAGAGATATAATGATTAAGAATGTCGCATATGCAACAATCCCGGGATCAAGGGAAGAAGTTCTTGAAATATTAAAGGATAAACAGGTTTCAGGGGTACCTGTCCTTAAAGACAATAAAGTAGTGGGTATTGTCAGTCGTAATAATTTGCTCAAATATCCCGAAGAAGAACAGCTTGCTCTCCTTATGACAAGAGACCCTGTAACAATATCACCAGATGTTGATATTACAGTTGCTGCAAGATTACTCATTGACCACCACATTCGCAGGTTGCCGGTTATTGAAGAAGAAGACCTCGTAGGACTTGTTACTATAGCGGATATAGTGGGGAGCATGGCAGACCTTAATATAACTGACCAAATCGAGCCATATCTTAACAACGGTATTGTACCTGTATGGGATGAAACACCATTACCAATTGTGGCAAAAATAATGGAGTTTGCAAATGTAAATGTATCTCCTGTACTGGACGACAGCCTTAGTTTTGTCGGACTGATTTCTGACAGGGATATTATAAGTGCCAGTATCATCGAAGACTCGGTAGAAGTTTCTGATATGTCAACAACTGCTGAAGATGAGGACGAATGGACATGGGAATCCATACGTGATACCATGAGTATTTATTACAGTGTTTCGCGAATAAAGGCACCCAATATACCCACAAAAGAAATAATGGTCACTGATTTGATTACAGCCACTCCCATGTCAGGTGTGAGTGAATGTGCACTGTCCATGAAACGTAATGACATCGACCAGATACCTGTTGTAAACGGTAACGGTGATTTATTGGGACTTCTCAGAGACCGTGACCTGCTAAAAGCATTACTGGAACATTAAAAACCAAAAATAACCGGATGCTTATGAATGAAAAACAAATTGATATCAGGAACAGACCGTTTATATTTCTAAATGCTGCTGTATCGGCAGACGGAAAGATATCCACAAAGGAGCGAAGGCAGATAAAAATATCAGGAGATTGCGACTTAGAGCGTGTGGATGAACTCAAAAAGGACTCTGATGCCATCATGGTAGGTATTGGCACGGTCCTTGCCGATGACCCGAGCCTTACTATAAAATCCGAAACTCGGAGGAACTATCGAAAAGATGAAGGTCTTGATGAGAATCCTGTACGAATTATCGTCGATAGTAGAGCCAGAACACCAAAAAACGCTGATATTTTTAAAAAGGGGAAAGGAAAAAGGATAATTGCGGTATCAAAATCCGCCCCTAAAGAAAAACTAAAAATACTCGAAGATAAAGCAACTGTTATTGTAGCCGGTGATGGAAAAGTTGACCTGAAAATGCTGGCTGAAAAATTGAAGGAGATGGGGATTGAAAAAATAATGGTTGAAGGGGGTTCCAGTTTGAACTGGAGCCTTTTATCCCTAAAACTCGTGGATGAAATCTACACTTTTATTGGAAATATTATCATTGGGGGGTATAGTGCACCAACCCTTGTTGATGGTTCAGGATTTCTGGAAAATGAAATATTACAATTAAAACTTGCAAATTTTGAACAGATGGATAAGGGTTTACTGGTTAAATGGCAGGTAGTTTACAAAGATACATCTGATAGCAAATAAATGTCTCTCTTACTCATAAATTAGGTTATTATGTCGGGATTTTGTATGGTTTTGTCAAATATACACAAAAATTATAAATCAAAAACCACATCATAATATGATTAACGATAATAAGTGGTGGTTACATGAGAAAAATCGCATTATTTACAGTTATATCAACCCTTTTGTTATTGGCAACCGGTTGTATTGAAAATGATTCAAGTGCTAATAATGATGATTACACATCCAATGGGTCAATAAGGGTCACCAGTATCCAGCAGATAAACGATACCCTTGAAAATAAACCGGTTCTGATTGAATTTGGTGCAGAGTGGTGTTCTGCATGTGACAAACAAAGACCCATAATTGAAGAAATTGCCAGAGAATATAAAAAAGATGCAGAGGTCATGTATGTAAATGTTGATGTGACACCCGATATTGCCAGAAGGTTCAATATTCAGTCAATACCAGATTCTGTCGTTGTTGTTGGTATAAATGATAACGGAAACTATGTGTACATGACTGAAAATGGTGATACTACTACCCAGCGAGAAAAAGCCAGATTCATAGGGCTAACTCAGAAACAAAGGCTTACAAAAACTCTTGAATTCGCTGTTGAAAATAAAGGATAAATATGGATTTGTTAACATCAACATCTACGGCTGGACCTGTAGCAGCATTTATTGCAGGTATTGTCAGTATCCTATCACCATGTGTCCTTCCATTGTTACCTGCAATACTTGCATATTCTACTGAAAGCGGGAAATTCAGACCAATGGCAATTGTTTTGGGATTATCGATATCCTTTACCCTGATGGGAATTATAACATCAGCATTTGGATCGAGTTTCCAGATGTACAAGGATTATCTTTATATCATAGCTGAAATCGTTATCCTCGGACTTGGGTTTGTGATGTTAATGGACATAAATATTTTCAATTCCGTACTGTTTGAACGGTTTTCTGGAAGACATATGAATGATAAGGGATTGTTCGGAGGGTTGTTGCTCGGGATGTCCCTAGGAGTTCTATGGATTCCATGTATAGGACCTATTCTAGGTGCTATTCTTACCATGGTAGCTGTAGGGAACAATATCCTGCAGGGTGGATTCTTGCTTTTCATATATTCCATGGGGTTTTCAATTCCGATGCTGATAATAGCCTATTCTGCAAACCTGACAACATCCAAGCTTGGTAAACTATCAAAACACGGTATTCATGTGAAAAAAGTAGCAGGTATAGTGCTCATAATATTAGGACTCTGGATGATCTATACCAATCATCTTGCAGGTAGCATGATTTGATTATTCACAATTCTCATGTTCGCGTGCAATTGATACCAGCTCATTCACACTGGCTACTGCAATAGGTGTGCCCCCTCTTGTACCTTCGCATGTAATTGATGGCACATCCATATTTCGGACCATTTCCTTTGATTCGGCAGAGTTAACAAATCCCACTGGTGTTCCCACTAAAAGTGCCGGACGAACACCGTGTTCTATCAGCCGACAGACCGTTATTGCAGCCGAGGGAGCATTTCCTATCGCTATAATAGCGCCATCAAGCTCATCCTTACATTTCAGGAATCCAGCTGCAGTCCTTGTGATGCCGTATTTGTGTGCAATCTCTGCATCTTTATCCCTGTCAAGGACACAGATTATATCACAGTTATGACCTTTTGTAGTGATACCCGCCTTGAGCATCCTGATATCAACAAATATAGGAGACCCGTTTTTAATGGCTTTAACCCCTGATTCAATAGGGTTTTTTTTGAATTTCATAATCTCTGCAACTGAAGGGTCACCTGTGGATATTACACATCTTTGTCGTATCCGGTCTTCAAGGGTATCGTCACCCACTATTTTACGTGCGATATTACGACTTGTCATGTAGATGGATTTTGCTTCAGTCGTCTGTGCACCACTGTCATTACAGATTTCTACAAGTTCAGGGTCGATATCGGTTGTGAATTCTACAAATTCATCCAAATCATCGTTCTGTATATCTTTATTTTGTGAACTGTCGCTTTCAGTATTCATATTTTCTATGATACCCCCTCGGGGTTATAATTCTATCTACATCGTATTGTTTCCATATACGTGATTCACTGTTACCTATCAGGACAGTAGTACGCATATCCACCCAGTCTTCATAGTTTAATACATTACCAAGTGTTGTTACAATATAATCCTGTTTATCATCACGGAGTGCATTCTTGACAAGTCCCACAGGGACAGATTCATTCCTGTATTTTCTGATGATTTCTATGGCATGTGCAAAATTTGAATTTCGTTTCCTGCTTTTAGGATTATACAAAGAAATAACAAAATCTGCAGATGCTGCCGCATCAAGACGTTTTTCAATCATATCCCATGGTGTGAGCAAATCACTAAGACTTATCACAGCAAAATCGTTTACAATCGGTGAACCCAGAATACTTGCAGATGCCGTAATAGCTGTCACACCTGGAACTATTTCCACTTCTACATCCTGCTTGGCGTTTTCTGCTACTTCTAGAACCAGTCCCGACATCCCGTAGATATTAGCATCTCCACCACTTATCATGGATACGACTGAATTCTGGGCAAGATCAACTGCCCTGTTGGCGCGGTCTACTTCCTTTCCCATGGAACTGCGGATAATCTCTTGGTCACCCAGTAAACTTTCAATCTGATCAAGATAGGTTCCATTACCTATAACATAATCCGAAGTTTGAATTACATCTCTGGCATGGATAGTGAGATGTTCTACTGACCCCGGACCTATTCCAACTACATAGAGCTTACCTATTTTATTCTGCGATTGCGATTGTGACTCTGCCATATTTTCTTTTCCTCAACAACAATTCCTTTTTTTCTGAAAGCGCCATTGCAGACGGTTCTGCAACACCATTAAGTCCGAATCGACTTGCCTGTGATATGGTAGGTGATTTGTACCTATTGAGTATTTCATGCGGGATAAATTGAACCCCGATGTCAAGTGTATTTGCGGCATTCAGCAATCCAGTTTCGTTTTCTTTCATTTTTGCAGATGCCAGCATTGATACCTCATTTAAACTGTAACCACTTTCTTCCAGTGCTTTTGATACCGCATCAATGACTTCCTGGCTTGTAACATCCCTACGTGTTCCGATTCCGATGATCAGTGTCAATTCTCATCCTGCCTTTTTTTTTTAATACCGACACATCATCATCAACCATTACTATCTTGGGACCTTTAAGTTCTAGGACTTCCACATCCTGTTCAAGGAGTGCACAGTTAACTGTTTTTGTGGATTCCTTGTTTACAATATCACATCCCATGGATGATGCTATTCCTTCGACTGAATTCTTCTGATGTACTTCTGTAGCAGTTGTAATTACAGGTACTGCTCCAAGATGTGCAATCCTGCGTGCTGTGTCATTGGCTCCATGATGTCCACCCAGCAGAGGTATAGCAAAGGACAAATTCGAATCAACCACAATGACAGCGGGGTCAGTCCATTTATCCTTTAAAAGGGGTGCAATATCCCGTACAACGATTCCGGTTGCAAAAACCGCTACAATTACATCGTATTCATCAAATGCCTTTTTAAAAATATCTTTATCGTAGATCAGCACATCTGCATTCAAATGCTCAGCTATGCTCTGTGCAGTCTCAAGGTTCCTCTGGAAGGTTATCACAGCGGTTCCTGTGGTACTCCGTATAGATACGACCTCCTGAACTCGATGGGGTCTACCACTCCACCGATGATAATCATTGCAGACCGTTTGATGCCTGCATCCTTTACCTTCTGGGATATGTCTGCTAAAGTTCCTTTAATAACCATCTCATCATTCCATGAAGCATGATAAATGACAGCAACTGGTGTATCTGATGGATAGTCCACCTTTTCCATTATCTGCTCGATTTTCTGCGTACCAAGGAAAACCGCCATTGTCTCATGGTGCTTTGATAATTCATGGATTTTATCTTTATCAAGTGTTTTACCTGCCGGTCGGGTAATAATCAGACTATCGGATACCCCATTAAGAGTCAGCTGAGTTTTAAGTGATGCTGCAGATGCAAAAATGGATGATACACCGGGTACAATTTCCACATCTATATCGTATTTTTTCAACTCATCCATCTGCTCCAGTATTGACCCGTATAAAGATGGGTCGCCACTGTGTAGACGAACCACATTTTTGCCTGCTTTAACATCATTCACTATCTTTGATGTTATCTCATCAAGGGTCAGCCCGTAACTGTCTATCATCTCACCGTTTGTATATTCCAGTATTTCGGGGTTTACCAGTGAACCTGCATAAATCACAGTATCTGCATTTTCCAGGAGTTCGCGTCCTTTCACTGTTATCAGTTTTGCATCCCCTGGACCTGAACCCACAAAATATACCTTGTTATTATTCATTGTTATTCACCTGATCGGATTTTTTACCGTACATGATACTGAAATAGTTGCCATTTTCAGGTATTTTATCGTTATCCCTGATAACAACTTCATTCTCCATGAAAAGACGCTGCGCAAAAGCAAAATCAGTAAACCCTTCTTCACGCATGTTATACATAATTTCTCTGGGACGTTTTGTCTTCAGTACAATCTTTGAATCGATTTGTGACCCATCATTTACTTCAAACGAGGAATAAACAGGAGTTCTGGTTCTGGAAGCAAATGCTGTAATTGAACTTATACCTGGTATAGTGTCAGTTTCTACTTCAGGATAAAGCTTATTCAGAACTCGTTCAAGATGGGAAAAAGTTGAAAAGAAGTTTGGATCACCGATTAATCCGAATGATACCAGATTATCTTTTGCTTCCTTCGCAACAATTTCTGCATTTTTTTTCCAGACATCGTTTAAAACATCGTAATCCTTCAACATGGGGAACTCAAGTATTTCAGGGTCTGCATACGGTTCCGCCAGTTCTGCAGCAAGTCTGCCCGGTACATAGACCTTAGAACTTTTTTTCAGGGTATCTACAGCCTTTAATGTCAGAAGTTCAGGGTCTCCAGGTCCTAATCCTACACCTATTAGCATTATAATCTCTCTGGGTATTTAATTTGTTATTGATTAAGTCTGGGTTGTGATTTGCCCACTATGATATAAACAGGGTTATCGGGTTTAAACATGGTTTCTCCCGCGATTGATGCTCCATGCGAGACCGATAGATGCAGTACTTCATCGAATATACCCATCTCACGCATCTTTTGCATGGATTTAACAACGGTTTCAATCCGTACTGCATTTATTACAATATTTTTCACACCCTTATCTACAAGGATTTCAAGCACCTTATCGATGTTTTTTGTGCCACCTATAAAGGCACAGTCAATCGTACCAATATCATTATCTTCGGTTAAAACACTGGTAGCTTCTCCATGAATAAGGTTTACATCAGGTACCTGATACGTTTCAAAATTCCTGGATGCTGTATCAATTGCTTCGGAGCGTGCATCAATCGCATAAATTTTAAGTCCCTGTTTCATTTTAGATGCCTGTATGGATACAGCTCCTGTGCCACAACCCAAATCTACAAATGTATCCCCTTCACATAAATCAAGCTTGAACAGGGATACAGAGATAATTTCCGGTTTTGTTGGACCACCGCTGATGTACAATAAATCAGACAATATTTCACCTGGTTAAAGTTAAATAAACTCGAATCTACTAAATATAACTTGTTACACATAAACTTTATCACTTAAAGGTCGTGGTGAATGAAAACGAGAACTAATGCCGATACAAAAAGCTTGCTTATACTGGGCACTGCATCCCATGTGGGTAAAAGTGCAATTGTAACCGCACTATGCAAGATATTTTCCAGAAATTATAGGGTAGCACCTTTTAAAGCCCAGAATATGAGTCTGAACTCATGGATTACAAAGGATGGAAAAGAAATAGGTATTGCACAGGCAATCCAGGCAAAAGCTGCCGGGATTGAACCGACTGCAGACATGAATCCCATCCTGCTTAAACCAAAAGGAGACCGCCAATCACAGGTAATCATTCTGGGTGAACCATACGCTGACAAAACAGCAGGGGAATATTATGATTCTATTGAAGACACCCATGAAATTTTAAAAGGAGCTTTAAACAAACTGGGAAATGAATATGATATTATTGTGATGGAAGGTGCAGGAGGAGCCGCCGAGATTAACCTCTATGATCGGGATGTTGTTAATATTGGCACAGCAAGACTTACAAATGCACCTATTGTTCTCGTGGGAGATATCGAACGCGGAGGTGTATTTGCAAGTCTCTATGGTACAATTGAACTGCTGCCGGAGGATGTTCGTGAAAGGGTTGAAGGATTTATAATTAACAAATTCAGGGGTGACCCGGCAATCCTTGAACCCGGGCTCAGGGAACTGGAAAAGCGCACAGGAATTCCTGTACTGGGTGTAATACCATACTCCAGTATCAAAATACCTTCTGAAGATTCGGTATCCATCAATGACAAAACCTGTAATCAGGACATTAATAATGATGTTGAAATCGCTGTAATAAGACTTCCAAGGATTTCAAATTTTACCGATTTTGAACCACTGGAAAACCTAGTAAATGTTAGATATGTAGAACTGTATGAAGACCTTGGAAATCCTGATGCTGTTATAATACCCGGTACTAAAAATACCATTAGTGATTTTATCGACCTGAAAGAAAGCGGGATGCATGGCCAGATTAAAAAATTGCACGGTAAAATACCTATTATCGGAATATGCGGTGGATACCAGATGCTTGGGACAAAAATCCATGATTCAGGCATCGAAGGCGAGAAAACTGCAGAGTATAAAGGTCTGGGACTGCTAGGTATCGAAACCGTATTCGATGCCTATAAAAAGACAACTGTACAGGTTACCAAAACCGTGACCTGTGGAGGTCCTTTATTGGATTCTATTAAAGGCGAAATAATCAAAGGTTACGAAATCCACATGGGAGACACCACATCACAGAATTTTGTTTTTGAAGATGATGGATGCATGGATGAAACCGGTTTGGTTTTTGGTACCTATTTACATGGTCTGTTTGAGAATGAAAATATCAGAAATTCACTGGTCAAATACCTCTATGAGAAAAAAGGACTGGAATACATACCACAAAAAATTATTTCACAGGAAGATGCATATAATATGCTCGGAGATATGGTACATAAAGGTCTGGACATGGAAAAAATATACAAGATTCTAGGTATAGATATATGCGATAATTTGAACAAACCTTTTAATATAGAATCCAATCAATCGGGGTTACAATGACAGACGATTCAAACCATAATAAAAATACTACAAATATAAACAAAGAAAACATCCATAAAAAAGTAAACATCAGTGAGCTCTGTAATTTCGGAAACAGGCTCGATACTATTACTTCACCCCATACAGGATTAATAGCAGGTGTAGAATATACCCCGCACAAATTACAGGGATTGCAGAATCCATCAGATATGTGGATAGATAAGAACAATCTCTATGATAATATCGGATACATTGAATCCAATAATGAAGATGGTCAGGAAAACTTCACCAGCGAATGCAATAAATTAAACGGACTCTATACAATTGGTCGAGGACTTGAAACCCTTGGATCTCCCGTTTCAGGGTTTGTAACAGGAATGGACCATCCCCAAAATGTCCGTGGACTTCAAAGCGCATCTGACATGAGAATCGATGGTGATGGAGTTACCAGCCTGACAGAACAAAACCCATACATCAACAGCGACCACCATGAAAAATCCGAAAACAAAAGTAAAAATTCAAAGCTGGATAATATCAATAACCAGTTTGATACTCTTAATTCACAGAAAGAAAATATGTCAAATAGCATAGGTCGTGTACCCCATAAATCCCATGGCCTCCAGAGTCCATCAGAAATGTGGATTGATAAAAACAAACTTTTCTCTGATGGTATCAAGCACGACAAAATAACAAAGAAATACCTTAAAAATCTGAAATGAATTTATTTTGTTTTTATCCATCCCTGTTTTTTCTTGCACAAATTTCAAAAAATTATTATTATAACCACCATCAATTATTAATTCTTATAAATCAAAATAACCCATTATATTATATGAAAAGCAAGGGAGTGGTGATAAATGACGGAACTTGAACAGGAGAAATTCTGGAACTTTGACCATTTTGTGGTTATCACAGACAAAACAAAACCAGCAATGAAACTGACCATAAAAGAACTCGAAAACCGGAACAAATATGTCCATGTGGTTGACCTTTCAGATAAACCCAATCCAGATACATTAAACAATGTTTCTAAGATTCCTGATGGCATGGAAAACGCAATCATAGGTACTACAAAATACAATCCGGCTGATATTGTCAACACTCTGAAGGACAATGATATAAAAAGGGTATGGGTTCACTGGATAACAGGAACCCCAGAACTTGATGACATAACCAAGAATTCCGAGCTGGAATTTATAACTGACAGATGCCCGATGATGTATCTGGGACGTGATTTTAGTATCCACGGATTACATCGGAGTATTGCAAAACTAACTGGAAAATATTAAATCTTCCAGTAAAATTCAAACTTTCTCATATCCGTTATCTGTATTGATTCTTACATCGTCCAGATAATTCTTCGCATATTTAGAAAGTTCCAGTATTTCTTCTTTTTTCAATGGTTCAATACCATGTAAATCTGAATCCATTGAATGGTCTGGTTGTCCCTGCTGGATAACATAGGGTACATCCTTGGACAGGTTTTTGGACACCCATTCAGATATCTGGGATATTTCATCAGGATTTCCTATCAAATCACGGATTACCGTTGTTCTGAGTTCAAATTCAATTCCACTTTCATTTAAAATATTCACAGTTTCAACCACTCTATTTACAAGTTCTGAAGGATTCGAACTATTATAGCCTGATACCTTCCTGTATAGTTCCAAATCATCCAGTGGGGCTTTTATATCTACAAAAAACTTGTCAACCCTATTATCTAAAATAAATTCTTTTACACAATTTGGATAGAAACCATTGGTATTAATACCCACAAGCAGGTTATTATATTTTGCAAAATCCGTCAGATGTTTCAGGACATCCGACTGCATGAATGGTTCCCCACCTGTGAACACGGCATTGTCCACAAAAATCCTGGATTTGGTGATTTGTGACTCGATTTCTTCAATATCCACTGGATTTGAACCAGATATTAATTCATGGTTGTGGCAGTACAGACACCTGAAAGGACAGCCCCTGAAAAAAATAACGATTGACACCGTTCCGTGCCAATCGATGGTAGATATCGGAACCACTCCACCGTAGTTCAATTCCATATTACCACATTATACCATATCTACAGAAGCGTAGCGTTTACGGTCTTCAAGCTCCTGTTTCTTGGCTTCGTTCCAGCCGCCTACAGCCTGTATGTAACCGGTTACTCTGGAAAGGAACTCTACATTATCAGAACCACAATTCGGGCAGTTATCTTTCAAACCATCTGCGACATGGAAATCATCCATACATACCGTCATATCCTTTGTAAAAGCGAAGTATCCGGTCTGGGTGTTCTTTGCAATATTGAGTGCAAACTGTTTCAGACCCTTGGAATCAGGATGACTCTCACCCATCCAAATGTGCATTATATTTCCACCATCTACAATCGGGAAGAATGTATGTTCATAGTTGATTCTATCGATTATGGATATATCTGCACTTGGTGGGATGTGTATACCGTTTGTATAGTATACAGGTAAATCGTGTTCTTTGTTGAGTTTTTGTTTGGCGGTTTCTACGTCACCTTTGATTACCTGTTCAGCTTTGTTTGCAAATTCTTTCTGGAGCAGGTCTGATACTGCAAACCTCTGTCCGGTGGTTTCTGCGGGTGTCCTTGCAAGTGCGATTTGCATGCCGTATTTCTTACTAAGATCTTTTGCATACATCTCAAGTTCGGTCATGACTCGGACAGCCAGTCTGAAAGCCTCTTTTGATTCATGTAACTGGTAACCTGTGTGGTATTGAACCATTTCATTGATACCTATGATACCGATTGTATATACCAAACTATCAGTATCAACAAGTACAGAACCTTTTCCGCCTGTTATCGGGTCTTTGGGACGCTGCGTGGCGAAGGGCATTCTGTTGTTATCTATTATGTAATCCATCCACTGCTTTTTGGCAAGGAAAACCTCTACACTTCTGTACATCAAACGCTTAAGGTCGCCTATAAGTGCATCATAGTCACCCTCTGCTCTGTACGCAGACCTTGGACAGTTAAGGGTTAAAACCTGCCATGCACCCATTGAGAAGTGTTTGCCATCTTTGAAATACAGTTTATCCTCAAAATCTTCATCGTTTTCCTCATCCGCAGAAAACTGATAGGCACAGCACTGATAACAGGATATTCCTTTACCTGCTCCTCTGTATGGTGGCAGTTGATTGTCAAAGTATGGTGTGCCGAATTTGGCTGCCAATTCGAATGACAGGTCGTATAAATCTTCATATGTTGGAAGGTCTGGATGTTCTTTGTTAAATTCTTCGTCCTCATCCATGAATTGTGGTTCTATTGAGATTTCAGGTTTTGGGAAATTGAAAGGTTTACCCCAGTAATCACCTTCTAGCATTACTTCCATAAGTGCTTTGAAAGTGAGTCTTACCTCTTTTTCAAATTCACCATATTTCCTCAGCGGCGCATAATTACCGTCATAAACTGTACCGTGAGAAACTACCGGTTTGTCAACCCATATTTCAGGCACACCCGGAGATAATTGTACAGATGAGAACACAAGCTGTCCACCACGTGCAACCATCATCTGGGTCATCTCGTAAACAAACATCTGCATGAGCTGTTTGATTTCATTATAATCCTTGTTTTCCATATATGGTGCAAGGAACGTGAGGAAATTATAGAAGCCCTGGCCTCCTGCAAAATTGGTCTGAGCACTTCCGAGTGCTTTCACTGCATGTAGCACTGCAACCTCTGCATTTTTAGCTGGGCCTGCTACACTTGCTTTGGTGCCTGAACCGTCAGGCATCAGACCGTAGTAGAAGAAATAACGCAAATCATGGTCCTGACAGAATGGTCTTGTTCCAAAATATTCGAGGTCATGTATATGGATATCTCCATTTAGATGGAGATCTGCCAGTTTTGGAGGAAGCATTAGAGTATATTGTTCCTTGGATATTTTATCGGCTTTTTTCTTATGAGATGTTTCGGCGTTATCCTGAAGGTTTGCATTATCATTAGCCTCAAATCCTATGCCTGTATCGATTTCAAATGCATCAAATACAGGTGTTCCTACCCTTGTACAGATATTTCTCCATTCGACATGACCCTTTTCAATAAGTATAGTATTCACTATTTCACGGATAAGCGGTCCTGATAAAAACTGGAGGGTCATCTTTCTGATTCTTTCTTCAGCAAGGTCTGCAATTTCTTTTGCTTCAGAATATGAAACCTGTGAGATGTTAAAAAATGTTTCCGCAAGTTTCGTTTCTTTAGTTAATTGTTTAATGATGACATTTTTATCCCAATCGACCATGTAGCCGTCAGTAGTTCTTACTTTGGGCATTTCTGGAACAATATCCCCGTCAAGTGTTCGTTGAACTCCCTGTTGTTGTCCCCAGGGTAATGATTCTGATTTCTCCGTTTTTGATTTAAGTTTATATGCCTCCATCTTAAAATCCTCCCATATAGATTTTATAATATTTCACTTATCACGTTCCTGTCTAATTCTCCCCCGTCAAACAATTCCTCATGGGTGAGGAATTTATCATCGATTTGCAGTATAGGAGCTGTCACTTCGAATACACCATTCACTCTGAGTTCTGTCAGGGATTCTGGTGTGGACATATCCGCCTCTTTGAAAGGTATATTACTGGACTTTAATAGTTTTTTCAACTGCTCACATTTGGGACAGGTCTCTGTTGTATATACAATAATTTCAGACAAAATATTCACACCCTTTAATATAATTTTATTTTTATATTCAGCTGTTTCATGGCATCCATTAGCTATTTCATAATGCTCAAAACATGGCCAATAGGCTTTTTACTCGAATTAGTATGGATTTTTTGTGGTAGATAATAGAAATGAATTAGAACTTAATAATGCTTTTCCATTCCAAATTTGAATACTAAAAATATTAATATATAACAGCTATGAATACAAACTGGTCACATATATGATAACAAATATGGTAATGTAATGTTTTCAAAAATTTTATAGATACAGACTAGGCATCCAAAAGATGTATATTTTAATTACTTCATTTATAGTTAAGTTATCAAATTTTAAAAAACGAGGTGTACGAAATAAACACACAACTACCTTCCGGATGCAAACCCCTTGATGACCTTCTTGGTGGTGGATTTGAACCTGGAATAGTGTCCCAGATTTATGGTGAACCAGGAAGTGGAAAAACCAATCTTTGTATACAAATTTCTGTTGAATGCGTCAAGCAGGGTAAAAGGGTTATCTATATAGATACTGAAGCTTTATCACCGGAGCGGTTCAAGCAGATTGCAGGTGAAAACTCCAAAGAAATCGCACAGAGTATCATCATCTATGAACCCTTTAATTTTGAAGAACAGTATTCTGCCATAAAAGATATTGAAAAAATAAGTGAGGAGAACATCGGACTCATCATCGTGGATTCTGCCACTTCTTTTTACAGATTCGAACTGGAAAATGAGGATTCAAGTATCCAGACACGTCGAGAACTTTCAAATCAGGTTGGATACCTGCACAGTCTTGCCCGCAAATATGGCTTCCCAGTGATTATTACCAATCAGGTCTATGCTGATACATCATCAGGCAATGTCAAACCCATTGGTGGAAGTGGTATAGAACATCTGTCAAAGACAATCATACAATTTGATCGTACAGGGAATAATAAAAGAAGAGCAGTTTTGCGAAAACATCGCTCACGTCCGGAAGGAGAAACCTGTGACTTCATGATAAATCACAGCGGTTTAAAAATGACCGATTAAATCATGTCCTTGCAATGGTTATGAAACCAGTATGCCCAACCCTTGAGCTCGCCGGTCTTGTCCCGCGGTCGGTAAAAGCTATATTCCGTTCAATACATTCAATGGTTGAGACTTCCATGAATCCAGCATTATTAATTGCTTCACGTATTTCTTTTGTCTGTTCAAAGAAAGGTGAATAGGCCACAAGAAAACCTCCTGGATGCAATATATTGACAACATCCGGGACGATTCTTCCGGCATCAACCGTATCCAGTGTTATAACATCGAATTTCTCATCCATATGTAGAATTTCACCCAAAAGGTTTCCATGACGCAGTTCAATATTATCATACCCCAGTGATTTTATATTATATCTGGCAACCTTAAAGAATGCATCATTGGATTCATAGGTGACCACCTGTTTTGCAATGGAGCCCATATACATGGCAAGGACACCAGTACCTGTTCCTGTGTCAAGCACTGTATCATTTTTGTTAAGCCCTGTATATGCGATGATAATGCCAATATCTCTTGGCATCATGGGTGCACCTGTACGTTTTGCATGTTTGAAAATATCCGGGGTCCTGGGTTTTCTGATGAAAAATGTATGATTTAGGTGAGAAGTTACAGTATCACCTGGTTCCTTGTCAAGAAGGTCATCCATGTCTATGATTCCAAGATCTGTATGAAAGCTCTCATTTGACACTGTTGCTACGTATTCCCTTGTTTTTCCTTTATATTCTGTTATAAGTAAAACTACAACACCCATTTCCATATTATTTGTACACCTGATAATTGATTAAATTTTTAATTGATTTATGGCAAGGATTTTTTAAGGGGAACTATAATATTAAAACCTAAATAAATATACCTGGATTAATGGTCTGTCTGCTTTTAAATAATTTGTTTATATAATGTTAAGGTGTAACCATGAGAACAATCGACTGGAATGATGAATCCAATACAATTCAATTAATCGATCAGACCCTCCTTCCAAGAGAGTACAGGGTTATTGAGTGTAAAACAATCGAAGCATTATGTGAAGCTATAAAATCCCTTCGTGTACGTGGTGCTCCTGCACTGGGTGCTACAGGTGGATATGGTATTGCTCTTGCCGCTGTTTTAAGTAAAGCTGTGAATATGGATGACCTTACAAAGGAACTTCAGTCAGCCGCTAAAACCATCAAATCAACCCGTCCCACTGCTGTAAACCTTGGATGGGGAGTGGACAGGGTTTTGAAAGCTACCTCTGACGCCTATGACCTGGAGGGGATGAAAAGTACTGCGATAGAAGATGCAAAACAAATCGCTGACGAGGATGTCGCCATCAACAAAAAAATCGGAGAATACGGTGCTAAACTGCTGGAAGACGGTGATACTGTATTAACCCATTGTAACGCCGGAAAACTGGCATGTGTAGACTGGGGTACCGCCCTGGGTGTTGTCCGGTCTGCTGTTGAGGAAGGCAAGAATATCAAAGTTGTTGCATGTGAAACCAGACCCCTGAACCAAGGTAGCAGACTCACAACATGGGAACTCATGCAGGATAATATACCTGTCACATTGATTGCAGATTCCATGTCAGGCCATGTTATAAGACATGGTTCCATAGATAAGGTTATCGTCGGTGCGGACAGAATTACAGAAGATGCAGTATTCAACAAAATCGGTACCTATACACATTCAGTAATTGCAAAGGAACATGAAATTCCATTCTATGTAGTTGCACCCACATCAACCTTTGATTTTAAGGGATGGGAAGGAAGTGTAGAAATTGAATTAAGAAACTCTGATGAACTCCGGTATTTTGGAGATTTGCAGATAGCACCTGAAAATGTAAATGTTTACAATCCTGCATTTGATGCTACACCAATGGAAAACGTCAGTGCCATAATTACAGAAAACGGAGTTTTCAAGCCGCCGTTTTTACTGGATGAGGTTTTGATATGAATATTAATCCAGCACAATAATTTTGAATATAGTAGAACATCTTTTGACGAAAAGTTTTAAATCAACAAAAAGGATATATCTTATTATAAATAACAATCATCAAATGTTCACAAAAAGGAGGATACAATGCCAAAAAAGAAATCAAGCAACGAAGGGATGATGTCATCTGCGGGTCTTATGAGATATTATGAGGCAGATAAAAGAGCCATCCACCTAGATCCGAAACCTATCGTTATTTTCGGTATCGTCATCGGTGTTGGTATTCTGGCATTAAACGCCAGTTTTGGTCTGTGGCCATAATACTTTTTATTATTTCAATTTTTTAAACCGGTATCATACATCTCCAGGGTTATAAGGGATAATGCTGTAGCTACAACTTTTCCTTTCTCATTACCCCAGTACCCGTTTTCATTAAAATTATTTATCAGCCATTGTATATGAGGTTCAAGTTCGTTCATATAACCTGTAAGCATCAAAGCCTGTACCGCAAGGTTGCTGGTGGATATATGTATCCACCCACCTCCATCTTCTGCCTGTGATAAAATCCATTCTGAACGGTTTTGGATAAATTTTCCATATTTTCCTGTGGACAGCAGTTTTTCCTGTTTGACAAGAGCTGTGAGTACAAGTGATGTTGTACCTGTATGTTCCCACTTTGAACTGTAATTTTCAACAATCCAGTCACAACCCATTTTATACTGAACATTCATATCGGCAAGTGCAATAAGCGTATAAGCGGTATCATAAACATCATCATTCCATGCTTTCCCATCACACTGATTTAAAAGCCATTTTTTCGTATCCGGAAAAATAATTCCTATATTTGCCAGTGCTGAACAGGCTCGAGAAGTATCCCTGACTGAATTGTTCCAGGAACTGTTCTGTTTTTTAGATATAAGTTTTGCAGCATAATGGTTTTCTATATCCCATAAATCAAATGCTACAATTACCTTAGACAAACACTTGACAGTATCAATTTCCTGATTTTTGAGCCAATGGAAAGCGTTCTGAATATGAGGTTCGAAATACATTTGATTACAACCATCCATAACCATTTTTATGTTTTATTTTTTTATTAAACTGCATATAAAAATTATGCATACCCTTTTTATTAGGATTTGCAAATACTATTAAAATTATGAGGTCTATTCAAACAGTTTTCTATAGAGTTACTAAATATGTTTCTTAAAACTAGCCAAAATTTCGTATCTATTAAAAGGCACTATTCAATTAATGAGATATATTAATCTATTTTCGATTGTTTGATATTTCTAAGCACAATGATTTAAAGTCATAAATTAAGTGTGGATAATCTTAACTGAACAGTTCCACATGAATCTTAAAAATAAGAAATATTAATCCAGTCCAAAAAGTTAATCTAAATTGGAGATTTATTTTTTCTAAATATGATAGTCGAAAAAATAAATATTAAGAACGGAACCGGTCTTGGTTTGATTTTTGATATGAACAATGCCCCAATCATCGTTATAAAAGCTGATAAAGGTTTTGTGATGTGCGGGTATTTGGATATCAATGCTGCGAACAAACTGGGTGATGCGGCTGCCAAGGTAAAAGGTGTCAATTCCTTTGAAGATGTTTTAAATGCAGAGATTATTGAAGTGTCCCTGCCTGCAAAAGAGCTTGGCATTGATACCGGAATTACAGGTAAAGAGGCACTTGAGAAAATGTTTTGATATAGATTTATTAAATTAAAAAACGTTTTATATTTATGTTGTACGCTTTTGAACTATCAGGTGAGCATGAGACCTTACCTGTTTTTGAAATTTTTGCATGCCTTGAAATAAAGGAACTTGAATATAGTGAATATGCTCATTTTGACCAGTGCCTTGTTGTGGATATATCAGGTGAGACTGAATCAGTTGAGAAAAAATTGACCTCTGTTTCAAAACGGCTGGCTATGTCGCACTCTGTCCTCAAAGTGGCAGATATCTGTGATACTGATATTGATGAGATTTTAAAAACTGCTGAAAACCTCGATATCAGAAAACATATGACCCCCGGACAGACCTATGCAGTGCGTGCAAAAAAGGTTAAACATTATACATCCATAAACAGGGAAAACCTTGAAAAAAAAGTTGGAGGATGCGTTTACAGAAAAGGAAAAAGTCAGGATTATCATGCAGATTTAAAAAACCCTGATAGTGAATTGCGTTTGGTACTTACGGAAAAATGTATTATGGGTTCAGTTGTGGCAAAGATTGACCGCAGTTCTTTTGAAAACAGAGTCCCCCATAGGAGACCTTTTTTTTATCCCGGTGTATTGATGCCAAGGACGGCTCGAACAGTTGTGAACCTGTCAAAAGTCAGACCCGGTGAAACACTATTTGACCCATTCTGTGGAACTGCCGGCATCCTTATGGAGGCAGGTCTTGTGGGAATTGATGTTACAGGTTTGGAAGTTCAGTACAAAATCATGTCAGGGGCACGCATGAATCTTAACCATCTGAATATTAATTATTCATTATTATTGGGTGATGCCTGCAGACTGCCTTTTGCGGATGAATCCATGGATGCTGTTGTAACCGATCCACCCTATGGAAAATCAGCACTGATTAAAGCCGAATCATTAAAACACCTGTATACACACTCCTTCAGAGAAATGTATCGTGTTCTCAAGAAAGGAAAATACGCAGTTATAGTTACAGGCAGTCCGGTAAGGGAATTTATAAAAGATGCAGGATTTGTTCTGCATAAAGAACATCATCAGAGGGTGCATCGAAGCCTGACAAGAGTTATATCTGTGCTGTATAAGGAATGAAAAAATTTGCCCATCTAAAAAATGAGGATACCTCCCTCCATGAGAGAGGCGGCAGGAGATTTTTAGGCGAGATAGAGGACTGAAGGAAGTAATTACAATGGGCAATTATACAATTGGTTTTTCAACAATTTAAAAGGCTTTATTTGAGTAATAGTTATTACCCTTGTGGATAATAATTGTTGAGCCCAGTGTTATTATGCATCTGTATGGCGTTTTTCTTTTGGAACCAGATGGTCCAGAACTTCTGCCATTACCCTGTGGAAGATAAGATGTTCCCTTAGCTGGTTGCGTGCTCTGCGGATTGAATAGGTATCTTCTGACCATTCTATTGAATATAAATAATCCACATCTTTTAATATAAGCCCGTATGATGGAGCGGGTTCAAGACCTTCTTCATAGTAATCGGGATTGAGCATCTGTTCCAGCCATTCGATTTCTCTTGTACCGTACCCGACCATCATGAGTGCTGTTACTATTTTTCGTACCATTTTCCACAGAAAACTATCCGCCTGTATATCTATCAGGGTCAGATTGCCTCTCACTCTTACATTGACCCTCTGGATAGTGCGCACAGTACTTTTGCCTTCTTCAGGTGTACAGAAATTGGCAAAATCATGAGTTCCGACCAGATATTTTGATGCCGTTCTTATCCTTGATATATCGTATTCTTCACCACTCATGATATACAGGTATTTCCGGCTTAACGCATTACGTCTGGGGTCAAAATCATTTGATACTACCGCATAAGCCCATGTCCATATGGATTCTGGAAGCTGTGAATTAATTACTCTGGGTACAGCAAGTTTAGGATTATCGGTGTCAAACGCCACAACCTGACCTATGGAATGAACACCTGCATCTGTTCTGCCAGAACTTATAAAATTAGCTGATTTTGGGTCATCTATAATTTCAAGGTTTTCCAAGGCTTTGAACAATTCCCCTTCAATGGTTGGAACTTCTAGCTGTATCTGTGATCCATGATATTCAGTTCCTACATATGCAAGTTTTAATGCTACCCTTTTTTTCATACTCAAGTTCCCAAATATCATGAATGGGTTTTTTTATATAATACATTTATGTGCAGTGAACAATCTAAGATACTAATTGATATTTCTTCAGAACAGTCTTGGAAAAATATAATATAGATTACCAACAATTCCACAAACTTAAATACTGAACAATACTATTTAATGTAATTTCCCGGTGTTTAATTATGGTAACAGAACAACAAATTTCAGAAATTCTGCAAAACTATGATTTTGACAATCTGGCTATTGCGACTGTATGCTCACATTCAAGCCTGCAAATTTTTGACGGTGCCCGTAAAGAAGGTTTTAAAACAATTGGAATTTGTGTTGGAGAACCACCCAAATACTACGATGCTTTCCCGAAAGCAAAACCAGATGAGTTTATTATTGTTGATAGTTATAAAGATATACCCAAAATGACTGATAAATTTATAGAAAAAAATGCAATACTTGTTCCTCACGGTTCATTTGTAGAATATGTGGGCGCTGATAACTTTGCAAATCTTGAAGTTCCTACCTTTGGGAACCGGGATGTACTTGATTGGGAATCAAACCGAACAAAAGAAAGAGAATGGCTGGAGAGAGCTGGTATCGAGATGCCCAGAGTTATCAATCCTGAAGATATCAATGGACCTGTAATGGTCAAATATCAGGGAGCTAAAGGTGGCCGAGGATTTTTCATTGCCAAAAATTACGAAGAGTTCAAAGAAAATGTAAATCTTAATGAAAATTATGTTGTTCAGGAATTTATAGTAGGCACAAGGTATTACTTCCATTTCTTCTATTCCCCATTAAGAGAAGAAGGATATAAATTAAGTGAAGGCACTCTTGAAATGCTTAGTATGGACAGAAGAGTAGAATCCAATGCTGATGAAATATTCAGGCTGGGTTCGGCAAGAGAACTTGAAGAAGCAGGAATAAACCCTTCATATGTTGTCACAGGTAACTTCCCGCTTGTCGCACGTGAATCTCTGCTGCCGCGTATATTTTCCCTTGGTGAGAAAGTTGTAGAGGAATCACTGAATCTTTTCGGGGGGATGATAGGACCTTTCTGCCTTGAAACCGTTGTTACTGATAAACTGGAAATTAAAGTTTTTGAAATATCAGCACGTATTGTTGCAGGTACAAACCTCTATCCTTCAGGATCTCCATATTCAGATTTTATAGAGCAGGATTTATCCACTGGTAGACGGATAGCCCAGGAAATCAAGCTTGCAAAATCGATGAATAGATTAGAAAAAATCTTATCCTGAATTGATAAAAATGGCTGGTACAATCCATGAACTTGAACAAAGAAGAAATTGATGCCAAGATAGAATACGATGTGATAATCATTGGTTCTGGTCCAGCCGGTATGTTTGCTGCCAATGAATTGAGTGAACAGAACCTGAATATACTGGTCATAGAAATGGGTCAGGACATTGAAAAAAGACAATGTTCCATGGATTCTGTTCAACAGTGCACACATTGTGCCCCGTGTGATATTATGTGTGGTGTCGGTGGCGCAGGCACATATTCAGATGGGACACTTAACCTCAGACCTGATATTGGAGGTAACCTTGCTAAATTAACAGGTGACCAGGACAGTGCATGGAAACTCGTTGACTATGTGGATAATATCTTTCTAAAATATGGTGCACCAGAAATAGTACCATCCTACAATCTGCAGGAGATAGAGGATTTAAAACGAAGGGCTGCATCTGTTGGTGCCCAGTTTATAGAAATTAAACAGAGGCATATTGGCTCTGACAACACACCTGAGTTAATATCCAGATTCAAGAAAAGTCTGGATGATAAAGGTGTTTCATTTTTACTAAATACCAAGGTACAGGATATAATAGTCGAAGATGGTTTTTGTAAGGGTGTAGTACTTGATAACAATAAAACCATAAAGTCCAGTTATACCATACTCGCACCAGGCCGTGTTGGCGGTGAATGGGTAAACAACCTTGTCAGTAATCATTCCATATCAGCCAAATATGGTGGTATCGACATAGGAGTGCGTGTAGAAGATCCAGCCATCATCATGGACCCGATTACAAAAATCAACCGTGACCCCAAGTTTCATATACAGACCCAAAGATACGATGATTTTGTTCGAACCTTCTGTACAAATGACCACGGATTTGTGGTAAAAGAAGAATACGAAGATTTCATCGCAACCAACGGTCATTCACTACGCAATAATACATCTGAGAATACGAATTTTGCATTTCTTGTACACATAGAACTGACCCATCCGATTGAAAATACCACCAGATATGCCCGCTCTATTGCAAAACTTGCCACAACCATAGGAGGAGGGAAACCTGTTCTGCAGAGGATGGGTGACTTAAGGCGCGGAAGAAGGTCTACCGACGGAAGACTTGCTAGGAATCCAGTTCTCAATACATTGAAAGATATTACACCCGGTGACATATCTATGGCCATGCCCCACAGGATAGTAATGGATATAATCGAGGGTCTGGAGACTCTTAATCAGATTATACCTGGTGTTGCTTCTGATTCGACACTGCTATATGCTCCTGAGATTAAATTTTATGCCATGCAAATACAGGTCAACCATGGCATGGAATCCAGTATCAAAAATCTGTATGCAGCGGGTGATGGTGCAGGATTATCAAGAGATATTGTCAATGCTGCTGCTACAGGGGTAATGGCTGCAAGAGGGTTACTGGAGCAGTTTATATAAATTAGGTTGGTCTTTTTTCCTCTATCCCAGCTGCAAGAATTACTGAAACAAAAACCAGCATAGAAAGTAATATAAACGCTGTCCTTGTCCCGTACAGCTCCAGGAATATACCTGCCATTACTGGCCCTGAAGCCGAGCCGAACCAGCGGATCATATTGAAGGTTCCCATGGTAGTTGCAATAATTGAAGATTCCACTTTAACCACTTCGTCCACAAGTAGGGTGGATGTCAGTGTGACAACTGGACCAAAACATAAACCTACGAACGCAAAACTGGATGCTATCAAAAGAGATTCAGGTGTTACCCAAGACAGAAGAAACAGGGCACTACCTCCCAGAATTGCAATAATTATCAGTGGTTTTTTCCTGCCGATTATATCAGACACCCAGCCACTGAACGTCGCACCAAGTGAGCTCACTGCCGCATGCGGTATAAATATAAGACCTGTAACTGCTGTTGTAATTCCTGCATCCTTGGCAAAAAAGGGCACTACATAAGATGCTCCAATAGCTGCCATATCACAAAGCATGGCAACAAGTGTTATGAATATCATCGACCTTGTTCTAAACATATCAAAGGAAAAAAATAGTACATTACGGGTGGTTTGCCTATTCGTAACATCTGCTCTGGTCTCATGCATGAAAAGGGAGAGGACAGACACAAGGAATGCAATTCCTGCAAGCGCCATGAAAACCGTCCTCCAGCCGTATATACCTCCGAATATACCCCCAACCGAATATCCGGATATTGTTCCAAAACCTGTTGCCACTGCCAGCACACTCATAGCCCTGCCACGTTCCTGATATTTGAACATATCTCCAACCATTGTAAAAGATGTCTGGAAGAATATGGCAGCACCTGTACCAGATATTGCTCTGGCAAACAGAAGAGTATAAAAACTGGATGATAGTGAAAGGATACCTACACCAGTTCCAAAAATAAAAATTCCGGAAAAAAGCAGTATTTTTCTTCCAAACCTGTCTGAAATCAAACCAAATGGAACCTGCAAAATTGCCATGAATATAAGAAATGTTCCGGCTACCCACCCAAGATGAGATTTTGAGATATTCAAATCCTCAGAGATATTTGGGAGAAGCGGTATCAATGATAGAATTCCCAAGAATACACAAAAGGTTCCAACTGATAGCAACAACATCTGACGTTTTCTGCTGAATGTAGGTATTGATGCAGTCATTATATCAAATCATTTGAACCTTTTTAAACAAAAACCAAAAGTATATCAGGATAGAACGATTCTGAGAGTTATACTTTGTAGAATAGACAGTGACAACTATTATTTAGTATTATTAGTTTCTAAATTCTATCAAAACAAACAATACATAATAACGAATTTAATAAATATGTAATGCAATAATTCTAACAAACTGTGTTTTAGATTATCCGGTGATAGAGATGAAAGGAAAAGTTTGGAAATTTGGAGATGATATTGATACCGATGCTATAATTCCAGGAAGATACCTGATTTTTAACACACCCGAAGAACTCGCAAAACATGCATTTGAAGGTGTACGCTCCGACTTTGCAGAAAATGTGAAAGAAAACGATATCATTGTTGCAGGTAGTAATTTTGGATGCGGTTCTTCAAGGGAACATGCTCCACTTGCACTCAAGGGTACAAAAATAGGGTGTGTAATTGCCAAATCCTTTGCACGAATTTTTTTCAGAAATGCTATCAATATTGGTGTTCCACTTCTTGAGTGTTCAGAAACAGATAAAATAGACGAAGGAGATGAAATCAAAGTTGAACTCTCCACTGGCATTATTGAAAATAAAACAAAAGGTGAAAAGTACCAGGCAACCCCTCTTCCGGATTTTGTCCGTGAGATTGTGGATGCCGGAGGATTGATAGAATACACAAAAAGACTCGTTAACTGATTTAATGTAACATAAAATTATTGTAACCAAGATTTAAAGGAGATAATATGACACAGTACAAAGTCCCAGTTATACCAGGAGACGGTGTAGGACCCGAAATCATAGGAGAAGGTAAAAAAGTCATTGATGCAGCAGGAGAAAAACACGGATTCGATGTTGACTGGATAGAATACCCCCATGGTGCAGACCACTATCTGGAAACCGGTGAACTGTTATCAGAGGATACACTCAAGGAGCTTTCCTATTACCACTCAATATATCTGGGTTCTATCGGTGACCCCAGAGTTGCTCCGGGTGTACTGGAAAAAGGAATTCTGCTCAAAGCCAGGTTCTATTTTGACCAGTATATAAACCTGCGCCCAGTCAAACTTCTGGATGGTGTCTGGACACCCCTTAAAAACAAAAACCCTGAAGACATTGATTTTTCAGTTGTCAGGGAAAACACAGAAGACTTCTACATCGGTATCGGCGGAAGGGCTAAAAAAGGTGTCAGTGAAGAAGAGCTTGAAGTTATAAGGTCCATGTACAGCACACGATTCGGTCTGGATATAGAAACTGATAGTGAAGAAATCGCCTATCAGATAGGAATGATTTCAAAGGAGGGAACTAGAAGGGTCATTAAATACGCCTTTGACCTAGCTATGGAGAGAAACATGGATAAACATGTGGCGTCTGTGGACAAGGCAAACGTGCTGTCTGATATCTATGGATTCTGGAGAGAGCAGTTCAACGACATTGCAGAAAATTATCCTGATATTGATATCGATTTCAATTATGTGGATGCTATTACCATGTGGTTTGTGAAAAATCCTGAATGGTACGATGTTGTTGTGACTCCCAACATGTTCGGTGACATCATAACCGACCTTGGTGCGATGATACAGGGTGGACTTGGACTGGCACCAGGTGGCAACATTAACCCTGAGGGAACCAGTATGTTCGAACCAATCCACGGCTCTGCACCAAAATACAAGGGTCAGAACAAGGTAAACCCGATTGCAACCATATGGGCTGGTTCCATGCTTGTTGATCAGCTCGGGGAAACAGATGCATCAAAGGACATCCTGTCAGCCATTGAAAAGAGCATTGCTGAGAACAAAATCAAGACCTATGATATGGGCGGCAGTTCCAAAACATCAGAGGTCGGAGACAATATTGCAATGATTATAAAAGAAGAACTGTGAAAATGCACCACATAAGGTGCATTAAATTCACACATTTTCTTTTTTATCCAGATTCACATCCATCTGTGGATATGGTATTTCAATACCTTCTTGTTTATAGGCTTTGAAGATTTCACTGGTAAGATCCCATTTGACAGTCCACACATCTTCGTTTTTTGTCCATGCACGCAGCTGAAGGTTTACCGAGGAATCACCAAGTCCTGATGTTACCACTGCAGGTGCAGGGTCATCCAGAACCATAGAATTATTTTTCATGATATCAAAAGCCACCTGGATTGCTTTATCAAGGTTGGCATCATAACTTATACCAACATCAACCCTTGCCCTTCGTAGAGGCATACGTGTATCATTGATGACTGCACTCCCCCATACGAGTTTATTTGGGATTGTGATGAACTGATTGTCAGGAGTGATAAGTTCAGTTGCCATCATCCCTACTGCGTTCACCTTTCCAAACATTCCATTGATAGTTACATAATCATCCCTGTCGATGGGGCGCAATGTTGCTATCCAGATTCCTGCTGTCAAATTTGTCAGAGTGTCCTGCATACCAAAACCCAGGATTAAACCGATAACTGCTGAAAGACCCAAGAATACAGAACCTACAGCAAATCCCAGTGCACCTACAAATGCAAGAATTACAAGTACATATAATAATGCAACCAGAAACCTGGATAAGAATTCAATCACAATACCCGGTAATTTTGTCTTTTTCAACCCGTTCCTAAATATTGATACTACAATCCTAGCTAATATAAAACCTACTAGCAGTACAACAACTGCAAAAATCAAATCAGATACAGTTAACTCTGTATATGGTATACCTTGTGACAGTACTCCATCCACCATATAACACACCCTTAAAAGTTTTGAGGATTTTCAAGTATAAAAAACTAACTTCACTAAAGTTTCATAGAGCACTTTTTGCTCCAAAAGAAAATATAAAAATAACAACATTTAAAAAATATGACACCATAAAGAAATTTAATGGATAAAATTCTCGGAATATTTACCCTGATGACATTTATATTCATAGTATTACTGTTAATTCCATCCGCATCTGCCTATTCATTTCAAGATGAATTGATATGGGAATATGGAGGAGATTATGAACTTTCACAGGATGAGCGTGCTAAAGCCGGACCCTACACTATAAAAGTTCATGAAATCAACGCAGGGTCAAATCCTCCATCTGCATCCATTCTCCTTTATCAAAATAATGTTTATAAAGACAAATTTTTCTTCGATCCTGAAGCTAACCGTGAGCAGGTCTATGAAAATGATTTAAAAATTAAAATTCATGACATAAACAGAAATAATGTTTCTGTTGAGCTTTACAGACATGTATATGAGAAGGTTTGGGTCAAAGATACTGAAAGAAAAGGCTTTCATAAAGGTGAAAAGCTAAAAAACGGGAATTATACAGTAGAAGTACTGGATTTCAAACAGAAGGAAGCTGTACTGGAAATATCCAACCCCTACAAAAACGAGGTTTTCAAGGACAATTACAAGAAAGCTGAATCCAGAAAATACTACAAAGAATTTATGGTAAGAGTTGCAAGCCTGTATCCTGAACAGGGCATAGTATACCTTGAAACCTATAGACCCGGTCATCCCAGTTTTTCAATTGATGTTTTGAACAATAGAGACAGTTTCAACCCCAATGAAACTATCGGGTATAATGTTCTTGTCAAGAACAATGGAAACATACCTGTTCAGGAAGTTACACTGGAGAGTTCGACCAATAACGGAGAAATTAGTCAGCCGGTCATGCTGCATAATGCAATCGGTGCAAATGAAAGCACTGTATTTCCTGTTAACATTAACCCTCCAGATAAACCACTTGGCAATGACATAGAAACCCGTTTCACGGTATCAGGACATGATTACCGGGGAAATAATTATTCCGATTCAACAACCGTAAGCACCCATATAAATTCACACATGAAAATCGAAAAAAGCGTCAATAAAGATGATGTTACTCTGTTTGAGAAGGATAAAAACGACACAATACAGGTTAATTTAAAAATCTACAACATGGGTGACTCCAAAAAGCTGGTAGATGTTAGAGATTACATCCCTGATTCATTCACAATCATTGGACACGACTCCCTTGAAAAATCCATTGTAGTAGATTCTAATTCCACAAAAAATATAACGTATAAGATTAAACCAACAAAACCGGGTAGCTATACACTAAAACCTGCAAAACTTGAATGGGTAGATAACGAAGAAAAGTATACCACAGAATCTGATGAGAAGGAAATAAAGGTACATGGTCCATGGATACAGGTGGATAAATCATTACGTTCGGATGCCGTAAATATCAGTGACAATGTAGAGGTTACCATCAATATCAAAAATAATGGTGACCGGATAGCAGATATCAACTTCACTGATCGTATACCTGAAGACCTTGATTTGGTTTCAGGAGATATACAATGGAGCGGTAAAGTAGGTCCAAAAACAAGCAAGGATATAACCTATACCTTAACAACCAATAGATCCGGAAGATATATCCTGCCTGGGTTAGAACTTGAAATAAATAACAACCAGACAAGAGCGGTATCCAATTCCGCAATACTATATGTAGATGATATATCTAAAGAAGACGAACCAAAAGAACCTGTACTTACAAGAATTGATGCATTCGAATTCATGGTTACAGCCTTTATCGCAATTTTTGCATTCCTGTTCCTAGTTCCATTATCTGCCTATCTATATATAAAAAGGAAAAAATAAACACATAAGAGGGTTTCAATGGAAATGATAACAATTACATCAATGCTGGTATTTGGAATATATTCACTGCTGGTTCTCCTTTTACTAATCAATGTGTCGTCCATGATGGCGATATTATTACTTATTATTGCACCAGTGGGTTCGGTACTTATCATTCCGGAAGCGATTATAGGATTCCTGACACATCAGCATATAGTTCTTGCAAATGGTTTGGTTCCTGTCAACAACCTTCATATACTGCTGATTATATGGTCAACTCTCACAGGGCTTATATTATACACCGAATTTTTAACCTGGTATCTATCAAGAAGCAGAACCTGAAAATAAAAACATGTTGACTGATATTTGCTGCACAAAACCCTTATAAGGATTAAACCTACTACGGGGTATTCGTAGAACCGAGGAGTAGTGAGAATACCCTCTAAGTTTTCTACACTTCAACATTAAATAAATTTCTGAGTTTTGATGTTCAGATAACATAATTATAACCTGCATAATGCACATAAGCACAGGTATCAAATCCGCGAGGATTTATTTTGAATGACCGAAAAAAATTATTGAACAATGAAAAGGTCAGTAACCTCCTGCTGAAACTATCAGCCCCTGCCATCGCAGGTATGTTAATACAGGCACTATACAACATAGTGGATACTATTTTTGTGGGTCAAGCTCTAGGAGACGCCAGTGCACAGGGAATTGGTGGACTGACCATTGCTTTTCCGGTACAGATGATAATGGCCGGGCTGGGACTTATTATCGGTATCGGTGGAGCTTCAATGATTTCCCGCAATCTGGGGTCCAACAATATTGAGAGGGCTGAAAAAACACTGGGGAATGTCATACTCCTGATTCTTGTTTTCAGTACTCTGATTACACTCATTGTTAGCTTCTATATCAACCCCATAATGAAAGCCTTTGGTGCCACTGAAACCACATTGCCCTATGCTGTGGATTATCTTCGGATCATAACCTATGGATGTATATTCTTCATTTTTGCAATGGCCACCAACAATATTGTACGTGCAGAAGGCAGTGCTAATATAGCAATGTTTACAATGGTCATTGCTGGAATCACAAATATTATTCTTGACCCAATATTCATATTCTGGTTTGGATGGGGTGTTAAGGGTGCTGCAACTGCTACTATTATATCACAATTTATCGGTTCATTATTCCTTATTTACTATCTGTTTAGCGGCAGAAGCATAATGGGACTGCATCTTAAAAATCTGGTTCCTCAATTTGACATCATAAAAGAAAACATAGCTATTGGACTTTCTCCCTTTGCCAGGCAGTCTGCCAGTAGTTTGATGGTGGTAGTACTGAACAACATTCTGGCAGTATATGGAGGCGATGTTTCAATTGCTGTGTTTGGTATAATCAACCGGCTTTTTATGTTCATCTTCATGCCGATGATTGGAATTGTTCAGGGATTACAACCTATTGTAGGATTCAATTACGGTGCCAGAAACTTTGAAAGAGTGATGGAATCCGTCAGATTATCGGTTATTATAACAACTGTAATGGCATCAATTGGTTTTGCAGTTTTATATGCATTCCCAGAACAGTTATTTGGTGTTTTTAGTAATGATCAGGCACTTATCAGTTCAGGCGAATCTGCGATAAGAATCATGGTACTGGTTGTACCTCTGGCAAGCTTTGAATTCATAGGGGCTACTCTCTATCAGTCTATTGGTAAAGCAAAACCATCTTTTATCCTGTCAGTATCGCGACAGGTCCTATTCCTGATTCCGCTTGTCATCATACTACCATTATATCTAGGTTTGGAAGGTATATGGATAGCTTTCCCGATTTCCGGATTCCTGTCTTTTCTGTTGAGCATTTTCATGATGAACAGAGAATTTAAGGTTCTGAAAGGATACGTTCCGGACAACGGATATGAACATGATTTACAAAAAAGTACCAGATGACCGCTATTTGTACCAATTATATAAGAAGGTTAAAAAGGTACTTATACTAAAAATTGCATAAATCCTGTACGGGAAGTGATGGACTAATATGGATAACACAACCGAAAAAAAATTAAAAAATCCCTTGGCTGCAGTAGGACTCTCATTTATATTTCCAGGACTGGGACAGATATATAATCAGCAGGTTAGGAAAGGACAGATGTTTTTTGTAATCGCTATAATATTGATAGTAACAATGTTTGCCGCTGTTGGATTTGTGCTCTATCCAATATTCTGGATATACAATATGTATGATGCTTATAAAGATGCCATCAAAATGAACATAGGTGATATTCAACCCGGCTAAATTTCAATCTTCAAAATCGTAATAATAATATTCACCTGCAGCTTTTTGTTCCCTGTCCAACCGGGAATTAGGTTTGTTTACCCTAGGACGTAATGTATCATCATCCCTCCTGAAAGTAATATCAAGATTGGACAGGAATTTATTCATCCCTTCCTGCATACTGGTTGGTCGTTTTGCCACACCATAAACTGCTGGTTTTCCTTCAAACACAATCAACCGTTCACTCAACATATCAATCATGTAAATATCGTGGTCAACTACCATAGCAGTTTTTTTATTGTTTTCAGCAAATCGTTTGATTGCCTTTGTTGCCAGTGAACGCTGTTCCACATCCAGGTGTGCACTTGGTTCATCCAGAATATACATATCAGCATCCCTGCTGAGGCAGGCAGCAATTGCAACCCTCTGCAGTTCACCTCCACTCAGATTGGGTAGCATTTTATCATACAGTTCTTCTATCTGCAGAGGTCTTGCTATTTCCCCCTGATAATAACTGGTATCAAACCTTCGGGTTATACTCCGCAGGAAATCCTGAACCCTGAGATTGATGTCTCCTTTGACATATTGGGGTTTGAAGGATATGTTGATATCAAAATCAAGTTCACCACCTTCTGGTTCTGTTTCACCTGCAAGTACCTTTACAAAAGTCGATTTACCGATACCGTTGGGTCCGACTACACCCAGTACTTCACCATGTTTTAAAGTCCCTCCATCAGATGTCAGTGAAAAACCGTCTTTGTACTTTTTGGTAAATTCCCCATACTCCACCAGTGTTTCAACTTCAGTTTCAGCCCTTGGTGGATGTACTTCAAATTCGATTGGTTCCGGGCGGATACGGATATTTTCTTCGGGTAGATAACCATTAAGGTACTGGTTGATAGCGATACGCACTCCCTTTGGATAGGTTATAACCCCGTATCCTCCCGGTACACCATAGGCAACATGGACCACATCAGCAAGCATATCAAGGATAGCAAGGTCGTGCTCAACAACAAGTACCGCTTTTTCCTGTGCAAGTTCCTGTATAAGCTGTGCAGAATTTATACGCTGATAGATATCCAGATAGGGGCTTATTTCATCAAAGAAATAGAATTCCGCATCCTTTGCCATACAGGCTGCGATAGCAACCCTTTGAAGTTCACCACCACTTAATTCGTTTATATCACGGTCGATTATCTCATCCAAGTCAAGCCTTTCAACCAATTCATCCAAAACTCCACGATCGTCTGCTTTTTCAAGGAGTTCACGCGTGTTTCCGTTGAATGCTTTGGGGATTTTATCTATATACTGCGGCTTCTGAGAAACTTTTATCTTTCCATTTACCAGTTTTTTAAAATAATCCTGAATCTGGGTGCCTGAATAACGTTCAATTACCCTATCCCAGCTGGAGTCCTTGTCATATTCTCCAAGGTTTGGTACAAGTGTACCAGAAAGTATATTGACAACGGTACTTTTACCTATACCGTTTGGTCCGAGTATCCCAGTAACTCTTCCTGCCTGTGGTGTTGGAAGCCCGTAGAGTACAAAACCATTTGTACCATACCTATGAGTCGGTGGTTCTTTAAGTGCCTCAGGTAAACCAATTATCATTATAGCCTTGAACGGGCATTTATCAACACATATACCACAACCTACACAGAGTTCCTCAGAAATTATCGGTTTCCCTTTTTCACCAAAATATATGGTTTCATCACCTGTTCTGACTCTTGGACAGTATTTCTGGCATTCCTTACTGCATTTTCTGGGCTGACATCTGTCAGCTTTCAATACCGCTATTCTCATACCAACCAATCCCTTTTATGAATCTAAATTCAATCCATTTAAAACAAGAAACCAAAAATCTATTTGCTGATATGATTTAATTCAGCATCAATACCCAGGTAACAAGAGCAAAGTCAACTACAAGGAACTCCACATAGAACCAGTCTTTAATTCCAAACTCCTTTATATCGATATTTATCTGTGGGTAAATTACACGCTGTACATAATATGTTACAATTGCTATGATGACTATTATAGCATACCATCTGGTATCTGTACCTGTTCCCAGAACCAGAAAAGCAACCACACCAGCTATGATACCAAGTATAGACGCTACTGCTGTTTTTATAATGCCTTCCACGCGATCTTTTCTACGCTGTTCTGGTGTTTTCTCAAAAGCTTCGGGTCCTTTTTCCTTATCGGTACTTTCCTGTGGCTCTATTTGTTCTTTTTTACCTTTTCCCTGTTTTTTGGGGGTTGAATCGCTCAATTTGGTCCTGTCTCCTGAATAAGTTTATATGAATAGATAAATGAATTAAGCAGAATACCATGAATTATTAAAAGATATATAAACATTTATTGTTCCAAATAAATATCTATCAGTTAAATAAATTCATTACTCAGCACATTGTTGATATCATCAATAGATATTGATTCAAATCCCATTGAATTCAAATAATCTGCAAACTTCAAAGGTCTATTACCCTTCGGGTGATACACAATAGTAAATTCGGGATTTATTGTTTTTACCATACTAACAAGTCCAAAGGCATCGAGATGGTCACTTATCTGTATCGATGGATATTCCTGACTTTTGTTCATCCGTCCAGTAACTGTATACTTAGAAATATATTCCGGTAGGTCACCAAGGTTGTGAGGAGGTACCACACATACACATCCATCCTTATAACCTCCAATATCCGAAAGTTCTCCAGGATTATCAAGCAGAAGACGGGTCAGATTAAGAGTTTTTTTCTCCATCTCAATGGCACCATTGTATCCTATGTTCCTTAGAAGTTCTACTGTTCTTTGTGCCTTTCCAAATGCATAAGCTCCGAATGCAATACAGTCACAGTTTTCAAAAGTATTCTTAAAACCTTCTAGGTCATCATCAAAATGACATTTCAGGTCTGCAGGGTCACCATAATTGGCTTCTGTTATCAATACATCGCATTCTGGCAGATGAGTTGGATCTTTTACATCACCTGTGACTAATATACGTGTACCCACATCATTTTCCCAGTAAAAAGCGGTTGATCCTACTGTATGTTCAGTGGGATAAGTCTTGACGGGTACATCGCCTATATATGCTGTATCCCCTACTTCAACCGATATTCCTCTGAATTGTTTACCATATCTGGTTTCCAGTGCAAGTGCTGTTTTATCAGAGCAGAAAGAACGATTAGAAAGCATTGCAGATTTGCCATGATGGTCGCCATGGGCATGTGTTATCAGGTATGCATCCGGCTGGGTATATTTTTCAGGTATTCGTGTTGTGTCTATAGAAAATGTATGTAGCCTACCCTCATTGGACCTGAAACCGATGGATAAATGTGGTTTAAAAGTACCCCTTGCATTCTTCTGACGGAAAGCAAAAATTCCCAAGTCAATCAATCGCTCTGATATATCCATCCCTCTCAAATCAGATGATTTTCCTTAAGGTATTTACGTATTCTGATTAGAAAGGACTAAATAACCAAAAATCAAAAAAGTAATAGAAAGATGGATTCTGAAAAATTACAGTAGTTTATCCAGTTCTGCACTGAGGACATCAGCCTGTTTTAACCCCATGAAGCGTTTGACTTCTTCACCATCTTTTTCAATTACAATGGTTGGAACTGCCATGACACTGTATTTTCTTGCCATATCTCCGTTTTCATCAACATCGACTTCCTGGATATCTACCTGATCTCCATATTTTTCTTTAAGGTCATCTATAATCGGTTTTTGCATTTTACACGGTCCACACCATGTAGCACTGAAATCTAATAATACTGGTTTCCCCATTTTGTTCACCTTTTTACATTTATATTAAATTCAAAATGATATAAGACATAAACCTGGCAATAACGTTTTGGTATTGCAACTGTTATACAAAACCAGTGTTCTCTTTATATAAATAAGTTATTGACTTTTAGACAGAGAGTTGTGATTCCTGCTTATATTGCTGTAGTACATGCATTCATCCCTTGAGAAAAGACGCATTTCAATTGATTCATTTACAATGTTTATCGGAGCTCCCCGGATAAGTATAGCTGGTATACATTCCCCCGCTTCACCCATCAGAACCTGTGCAGCAGATACAAGGTTATCTGCTGTTGCTTTATGTGTGATGTTTAAAGGTTTGCCATATAAATCCTGAGACCCTCTGGCATCTTCTACCGGGATGATACCGGATGTGCCAAGTGCTATCCCTACACAACCAAGCCTCATAGGTTGAGTTCTGCTGTCTCCTATAATAACCCCTATGTTACAGGAATATTGCTTTTTTATATCTGTACGAATTGATTCTGCACTTTTTTGAGCATCTTCAGGCAGAAGAATCACATAACCATCCGGTGCATTGGAACTATCAATCCCAGCGTTTGGTGAAAGGTTTCCCTTTGTTATTGTAAGCGCTGCTCCTGGTACACCTCCTATGACCTCATCGCATTCCTGAAGGATAATTTCCATTTCCCTGGGATCCAGTTTGTAATTTTGAGCAAAAACTTTTGCTGTTTCACCGGGTTTGACATCACTAAGTTTTACCATTCGACACTCAGCAGTTGCAACGGCTGATTCTGCAAGAATGAGTATATCTCCGTCTTCGGGTATAATTCCTGTGTTTTTAAAACCTGTATCAAGAACTTTTAATATATTGTCTCCTGATTTTATAATAGAGGTCTTTATTCCAAACATCTGCATATTAGAACGGTTCAATTCCATATCAGTTATCTCCAGAGAGATAATTCTGCATAATTTTTATAGCACAGTAATCCCCACACATTGTGCACGGACCTTTTATTGGACACATTTCACTGGGTTTATCAGGGTCTATTGCCATCTCAATCTGTCCGTTCCAATCAAACTTTCTGCGTTTCATGGATAGCATCAAATCCCTATCGCTTATACCGTATTTGATACTATCACCGATGTGCGCTGCGATTTTGAATGCAACCACTCCTTCTCTAACCTGTTCAGGTGTTGGAAGTGCAAGATGTTCAGATGGTGTTATGTAACAGAGATAGTCGGCACCTGCTCCACTGGCCATACTGGCACCTACAGAACCTGCTATATGGTCGTATCCAAGACCTACATCAGTCGGAAGGGGACCTGCTACAAAAAGCGGATATTTTGACATGGATTTATAGAACCTTATAGAATCAGAGATGTCATTTGCCTGCACATGCCCGCCCACACCTTCCACAATCACTTGCACTCCTTTTTTGTTTGCCCTATTTGCAAGATTTACATTGGTTTCAATTTCTACTTTTTGTGCACCATCAGAAAGGTCATGTATACAGCCGCTTCTCATGGTATTGCCAAGTGAGAGGACCACATCATTTTTTCTCAGCATTTCAAGGATTTCATCAAAATGTTGAATGAATGGATTTTCACACTCATTGGTTAACATGAATACACTGGTAAATGAACCACCTTTTGCTACCATACCCATTACCCTTTTTGAACCTTTTAATTTCTCAAGGGTATAACTATCAACACAATGCAGAACAACAGAGCTTACACCTTCATATATATGATTTTTAAGAGTTGATAATATATCATCCTCTGTTACATTCTTCATCCCGTATTCCACTGTGGACTGATAAATAGGAACCGTAGTAACCGGTAGACTGGTGTTTTCAAACACACTTTTACGTATGCCTGATATATCTCCACCCATTGAAAGGTCGGTTATGGTATCTGCACCGTGTTTTTCAGCAACCGTTACTTTTTCAATTTCAGAACCAGGATCAATATTAGCAGATGACGTTCCAAGATTGACATTTATCTTGGTAGTTGCACCTTTGCTTATAGCAACTGGCTGAGATTTGTTTCTTGTCATGATGACAAGACTACCATTTGCAACATCTGACAGAATTGTGTCTTCATCAATATATACAGTTTCTGCTACTTGCTGCATTTCAGGAGTTAATACTCCGTTACGCGCATAATCAATTTGTGTGGTGTCCATAACATCTGTCCATGTTAATGATTGTTCATTCTGAAGAAAAGCCAGCCATTTCAAGTAAAGTTACTGTATTTAAATTTTTCCCAACAGGCATTATGTGGATTCCACTGCAAATATTCCTGATTGCATTAATGGTTTCTGAACTTATAACAAGACCTTCATGTACAGGGTCTTTAGCCTTTTCCATCCGAGATATTACATCATCATTAATTTTTATACCGGGTATGTTGTTGTTCATGAAATGAGCCATTTTTGCCGACTTCAGGGGGATCAAACCAGCAATTATCGGTACATTCAAATGTTTTACAGATTCAATGAATTGTTCAAACTGAGCTACGTCATAAACTGCCTGGGTCTGGATGAAATTAGCACCCATATCAACCTTTTTTTTAAGTTTTAACATCTGCATCGCCCGAGATGAATCTATTCCTGATACTGCCCCTACTGTGAAGCTAGGTACTCCTTCAAGCTGGTTACCTGAGAAATCATAACCAGATTCTATCATTCTTACCAGCGATAGCAACTGGACAGAATCAAGGTCATAGACAGGTTTCGCACCTGGATGATCTCCTTTTGTAGTATGGTCTCCGGTCATCAGACAGATATTTTTTATCCCGAATGCATTCGCTCCGAGTAGGTCAGACTGGATAGAAAGACGGTTGCGGTCTCTGCAGGTCATCTGCATGATTACCTCATGACCTGAATCAATCAACATTTTACCAAGCGCAAGCGGACACATTCGCATAATTGCCCGGTTGTTATCAGTAATATTTATCGCATCCACCCATCCTTTCAGGTTATTAGCGTCCTGAAGTACTGGAGATACATCGATTCCTTTTGGAGGAGTTATTTCTGAAGTTATTACAAATTCACCGGATTTGAGTTTTTGTTCAAAATTTGGCATATTTATCTTACCCTGCTTTTAAGTGAACTAAAAAACTCATATACAATTATCTTCTACATTCTCCTTTGGATCAAACACTTTTTCCAGAAGGTCAAGCCTTCCTATTTTTTCAAGCCTCTGGTATATGAGCTCCCAGACACAATCCTTATCAGGATTTACTTCACATTTACCACCCATAGATCCGCCACAAGGTCCGTTTAACAGCCCTTTAGGACACTGTGCAGTGGGACATATCCCTCCGAAATCAGCAATTGTACAGTTGCCACACATAGCACACTGGGTATGAAACACATTTCCCTGATAGATACCCCCCAGTGAATCGGTATTGTTTGCAGGATATACAGGTACATCTGCAAGTTTTGCAATAATCGATGTCCCGCTACCACATGCCATTACAAGGATAGAATCTGCCTTTTTTATATTTTCATTTTTTTTCACCAGGGATTCATAGGAACGAATACTGCAGGTTCCAGTTGGCAGTACCCATCCAACAACATTTTTACCTGATTCTTCAAGACGTGCACACATATCCTGTACTTCAGATTCTCCTCCTGTATGCATTTTGGCTGCACATACATCACACCCGATTACAAAGATATTATCCTCATCTTTCAGGGTTTCCAAGATTTCTACAAATGATTTAGGTGATGAGATTATCATAGTTATCGTGTTATTGATATCGGTATTTAGTATCCATCTGCTGTTGCAGGGTTTCTTTGATCATTTCTGCAATCAAAGGAAGATTTCGAGCCTGATAGGATAGCTTGTCTACGAGCCGCTCGATCTGCAATAGTGTACCCATGATTATTACATCAGTAAATTCGTCTTCATGAGATACCGCATCACGGGATATTGCTACATCTCCTCCACGTGCAAGCATTTCCTGTTTTAAAATCAACGCTTCGGTAGTTGTGATGTTGTCAATTTTAAGTGTTCTGTTTACAGATTTTTTCTTCATGACATTGGAACCTGAGCCAGTGGTTCCGATGGATTTCATAATATAAGCCGCATCAGAGGGATGTGTAATATCCAGAACTGAAACCTCAAATCCGTTTTTTCTGATGTATGGTTTGCGGCTTCGTATTGCTTTTGCTACATCAGCAACATCCTTTGTCTGGGCGACATCATGAGTCCTTATTATATCTGCACCTTTGTGCACTACAATGGATGTTGCTGCAAGGCTTCCATACAGACGCTCATTTGCAGGTTTGTCAATTACTGCTTCAACCATGGATTTTCTTGATACTGCCGCAAGTAACGGCTTTTCAAATATTTTGAGACGTTCAAATTGATCTGCAGTTTCAAAATCATAGATTGGATCTTTTTCAGGCGCCCATTTTCCAAAAGCCGGGTCAAGTATCAGTTTATCAGAATCAATACCTCTGGATTCGGCTTTTTTTATTATTGAATCTAGTGAATACATAACCGCTTCCATGCCAATCGGGTCCCCAGGTGATTTGTTGGATGCCATTACAACTGCTGGACACACATAATCAGCAACCAAATCCACCATATTAGAATCAGCGGTAAAACCTGATACATCATTTACAATATCTGCTCCACGGTTCAATGATTCTTCTGCAATATCTGCAAACATGGTATCAACAGATATAACAGCATCCACATTGCCTTCCAGTTCTTCCAGTGCAGGGAGCAAACGTTCGGTTTCCTGTTCTTTAGTTATGTTTTCAGCTCGAAGCCATGTGGACCGAGCTCCCACATCAATCATGGTTGCTCCTTCATCAACCATCTTCTGGGCTGTATTAACAATAGAGTCTTTATCTATTATTGAATTTTTATAAAAGGATTCCTGACTTAAGTTTATAACACCCATTAATCGTACAGGGTGGTCATCTCCAACCTTTAGTCCGCATATATCAAAATCAACAGCCATTATTTAACCAGTATCATCTATTTTAAAATATTGAAGATTTTATAAAGAAATAGAATATAGAATATTATAAAATTAACCGTTGGTTCAGACTTTATTTTGTGCAACCTTGAGAACGTGTTGCATCAACGTGGCTATGGTCATGGGCCCCACACCACCCGGAACAGGCGTAATAAGAGATGCTTTTTTAATCACATTATCAAAATCAACATCTCCATAAACCTTATCTTCTTCTTTAGAGATTCCGGCATCCACAATCACTACACCTTCCTTTACCATATCGGGTTTTATTAGGTGTTTGACACCTGTTGCTACAATAAGAATATCAGCATTTATTGTATATCGATTAAGGTTCTGGGTATAAACATGACTTACTGATACCGTTGCATTACGGTTTAAAAACATGGTAGCCATTGGTTTACCCACCACATTGCTGTGACCTACTACAACCACATCCTTCCCTTGGATGTCTACATTGTATTCTTCGAGTGCAGTCATTATACCTCTTGGTGTGCAGGGTACCAGTTCTTCATTTCCGATTAAAAGTTTACCCATGTTTAGGGGATGGAACCCATCCGCATCTTTAGAGGGATCAATTTCCATCATGACCTTCTGCTCATTAATATGCTCAGGCAGAGGAAGCTGCACCAAGATGCCATGGACATCATCCCTCTTATTCAAATTCTGGATTAATTCAATAACTTCTTCCTGGGTTGTATCTTCAGAAAGGAAATGGTCTTCTGCAATTATACCTACTCTGTCACAGGCTTTATGTTTTAATTTAACATACATCTTGGATGCAGGATCATCACCTACTACAATAGTAGAAAGACCAGGTGTTATATTATGCTGGTCTTTTAGCATCTGTACTTTTGAATGGACTTCTGATTCTATTTTTTTGGCCAGCGCTCGGCCATCAATTATTTTTGAATCTGAACCTTGCTCGCCTGGCATATATTTCACCTGGAATTACCTGTAAATCGGGAAACTGCTGGTAAACTGCTGAACATCTGCAGATATTTCTTCAAGTGCTGAATCATCACCCCTGTTATCGATTGCATGCTTGAGGAAATCCGCAATGTCATCCATATCAGATTCTTTCATACCCCTTGTGGTCACAGGTGGTGTCCCTATCCGCACTCCACTGGTGATGAATGGACCCCTTGTTTCCGAGGGTATTGTATTCTTGTTAAGTACAATCCCCGCTTTGCTGAATACTGTTTCAGCATCCTTACCTGTGATGTCAAAATCATTCAAATTCACAAGCATCATATGGTTATCTGTGTCTCCTGATACAATGGTAAACCCGCGGTCCATCAGGTTTTTACACAATTTCTTTGAATTTTTAACTGTCTGCTCCAAGTCTCTCTTGAATTCCGAGGTCTGTGCTTCTTTGAATGCTACTGCCTTACCAGCGATTACATGCATCAGAGGTCCGCCCTGGATACCAGGGAACACGGTTTTATCTATCTCTTTTGCATATTCCTCTTTACACATGACCATTCCGCCTCTGGGACCCCTGAGTGTTTTGTGTGTGGTTGTAGTCACAAAATCAGCGTACGGTACAGGGTTCTGATGTACACCAGCTGCTACCAGCCCAGCTATATGGGCTATGTCAGTAAGCAGATAGGCACCTACCTCATCAGCGATTTCCCTGAAACGTTTGAAATCTATTTCTCTTGAATAAGCTGATGCACCTGCAACTATCATCTTGGGTTTGTTTTTCTTTGCAATGTCCATTAGTTCATCATAATCAAGAGTTTCTGTCCCTTTATCCACACCGTAAGGAACGATGTTGTAGAATTTACCTGTGAAATTAACAGGGCTTCCATGGGACAGATGACCACCCTGACTCAAGTCCATGGCCATTATGGTATCACCATAGCCCAATACCGAAAAATACACTGCCATATTGGCATTGGAACCTGAGTGGGGCTGTACATTCACATGATCTGCACCAAATATCTGTTTGGCTCTTTCTATAGCGAGGTCTTCAGCAATATCAACATATTCACATCCACCATAGTAACGTTTGCCAGAATAACCTTCTGCATATTTGTTGGTCATGATGGAGCCTTGTGCTTCCATCACAGCACGGCTTGTATAATTCTCAGATGCAATTAAATTTAATTTGTAGTCCTGACGTTTTGCTTCCAATTCCATTGCTTCAGCAATTTCTGGGTCAATTTCTGAAATATAAGACATACTATCCTTCCTTTTTAACCGAATAAAAGCGATAAAATATAATGAATTAATCGATTTTTAATTTTTTATGATAAACTCGTCCTTTAATATTAAAGTTTACCCTCTACCCACAACTTCACAGCTTTTGGATAAATTACATGTTCCTTTTGCAGTATTCTGTTTTCCAGTGATTCTTCTGTATCATCATCAAGCACCGGCACACATTCCTGCAATATAATTGGACCAGAATCCATGTCCTGGGTAACAAAATGCACTGTACATCCAGACACTTTAACACCATAATCAAGTGCCTGTTTCTGTGCTCTCAGTCCTTTAAAAGCCGGCAGAAGTGAAGGGTGGATATTGAGGATTCTATGTTCATAAAACTTAACAAAATCACTACCAAGTATGCGCATAAATCCTGCCAGCAAAACAAGGTCTATATAATAATCCTGTAATTCCCTAATTAGCTCTTTTTCGTATTCTGATTTATTGCTAAATTTAAACGGATCTATAAAAACTGCATCTATATCATGTTTTTTTGCACGTTCAAGTGCATAGGCATCTTTAACATCACTGATTACCACTTTGATACAGGCATCATGAATGTAACCATTTTCTATATTATCAATGATTGACTGAAGATTGGTACCTCTTCCTGAAGCCAGAACTGCGATATTTACAACCATTGATAGGCTGTAATGTAATTTATATATTTAGAGTTTTGGGGTTTTAAAAAGTGATAGAAAATATTAGTTAGTTTCATTGCTACTGTTATTATTTTTCATTCTCTCTTCAATAAGGGTGAGCAGGTCTTCTGGATCTGATAATTTGTTGAGTTCATTCATATTAATAAACACTGTACTGTCAAAGGATTTGGATTTCAACTTGCACTGATCCTTAATTATAAACACAGACTGTGAACCTGTAACATTGGAGATACTGCTCATGAGCTCAGCTCGTTTTATCATAGAGTTGCAGTATTTACTCACACCTGTCAAAATTACATCTGTATCCTTTTTAGATACTCCTTTAAACGGTGACTGGTTTGTAGAAAGCACATCATATCCAAGTGTTGCTATTAAGTTTAAAATATTATCTTCCGGTGGTTTGATTTCAAATTCTTCATCTTCTTCAGATTCCTGCAACCTGTTCTCGAAAAACTCCAGTACGTCTATTGATTTTGCCAGTGCAACATCAAATAATTCTTCAAGCTGAAGGGCAATGTCTATGGATGCATCCATACCTCCTTCTTCATACTTACTGATAGTTCTTCTGGATACACCCAGCTGGGAAGCAATAGTTCCTATCGACATGGATACTTCCATTCTTGCTTCTCGTAAAACATCTCCATCTATTGATACATATAAACCACCTGGCGCTGCTGACACCAACGGAGGAAGGGATTCCACAAAGTAATCGTATAGTGTCTGTACATTCAGAGCAGGTATACCATAACGTATATACACTACTCCGTCCTCAAGCATCTGATTACGTGTTTTTGCACCCACGATAATTGCTGAACCATTGAGGTATTTTGCCAGGGATTTCATCTCATGTGCAGTTTCTTCATTCAGACCGTCAATGTTGTATAAAGCCTTGCAAAATATGAGTACATCATCCTTTCTTGCCGTTATATCGAAACTGCGCGGTCTGATATTACAACGTTTTGAAACAACAAAATTTGCACGTTTTAATACATCAACTATTTGATGTATTAAGATATCTTTGGTCATACGTATCCTTACAACAATTTATGTATATTTATATATATAATTTATCCACCATATATGCAGTAACAAGTATGATTATTGGTATTGATGATACAGATTCCAGACAGGGAATGTGCACTACGTATCTGGGTGCAGTACTGATTGAAGAGCTTAATGTATATGGGGATATTAAAGAGCTGCCAATACTGGTTCGTCTAAACCCCACGATTCCCTACAAAACACGCGGAAACGCAGCAATTGCAATCCAGATAGATACCAAGTACCCTGGCAGGGTAATTGAACAAGTTATTTCAAAAATTGAATCCCTTGCTGAAATGCAGAGTGAAAAAACCAATCCCGGTGTGATTTTTGTCCAGGACGAGGATTACAGCAGAGCTGCACCTGAGCTGAAAAGGTTTTTCCACAATACTGTCCAACATGTAATGACAATTGAGAGTGCAAAAAACCTGATATCAAAACTGGGACTTACCGCAAAAGGTTACAAGAGAGAAAGAGGCCTCATAGGTGCCCTTGCAGCTACTGGTGCAATGTTGGACGATAAATGGGATTGTACCTATGAATATCTGGCATACAGGAAAAAATCACTCTGGAGACTACCCAGAACCGTGGATGAAAAGAGTGTATACAGGAGTGACCTCACCTGTTATCCGAATACGTGGGATACTATAGACCGGACAAATAAAGTAGTTGTATGTGTCCCTAAATCACCTGATCCTGTACTGTATGGCATCAGAGGAAAAGACGCAGGCACAGTAAAAAGTGCAGCAGAGATGATAGAATCTGAAACTGTTGACAGGTCTGCTGTGTACAGGACAAATCAAGGAACTGATATGCATCTGATAAACGTATTCTCAATAAAAGATATTGAAGATATGCAGTCCTATGTTGTTAAGGGTACAGTTAAAAATACCCCTTACACTATTGAAGGTGGACATACTATCTTTTCCCTGGGCGATTCTTCTGGATATTACATTGATTGTGCCGCCTATGAGCCTACTAAAAACTTCAGATATTTAATACGAAGTCTAATGACAGGTGACAATGTTACTGTGTATGGAAGTGTAAAAAACCAGACACTTAACATTGAAAAAATACGAATCAATTCACTTGTCACAAAATACGAAACTAAAAACCCTGTTTGTCCGGTATGTAATAAAAGAATGAAATCAGCAGGAATAAATCAGGGGTTCAGATGCAGGAAATGTAAAACAAAAGCATATTCTTCTGCAAAGTTAGAAATTGATAGAGAACTTGAACCCGGTATTTATGAAGTGCCCCCTTCTGCCAGACGTCATCTTGCAAAACCGCTTGTCAGGTTCGAATCAAATGATTGCAAACTGTTTCCAAGCAGATAAATCGTTATTCCATATAATGGCGGGCAGCATCAACGATTGCAATAGGTGGTACTTTCCGCTTGTGAATATTTGATTTCATACTGGACATCAGCAAATCTATCTGCTCTGGTGACAGGTCAAAGATTTGCTGCAATCTTTCAGGTTCTTCTCCACGAGACACCAAATCAAGAATCCTGTCGATGAGTTCATAGGGCAAACCCAGTTCATCCTCATCTGTCTGCCCTGCCCATAATCCCGCAGATGGTGGTTTATTGATAATATTTTCTGGCACAGATAGAAGTTTTGCAAGTTCCAGAACTTCAG
>NZ_JBKGYF010000003.1:0-46733 GCF_046546175.1 Methanohalobium sp.
AATCCCTGACTATCCTGTTTTCTCTGTTTTTAATCTGTTTGACTTTTTTGTATTTACCCTTAACCTGTATTTTCCTGAGGGTTTTATTGTATTTTTTATGTATATGTTCTGCCTTTTTACCGAATTTCCGGACCTTACTAGTTTTCGGATTTGACACCACTGCTATATGTCTCGTTGTATTGACATCTACGACTATATAGTTTTCAGGTATTGTTACTGAAACATAAGGGAAATCATCTTCGGTTTCAATCTGGTTGATTTTTTCAAAATCATCAGGAAAATGATACCTCGAATCAAGTTTAAGAGGAGTAATCCTTATATTTTTCTTTCTTCCCTATTTAACTTTACACTCTGGTTTGGTATCGTCAGTTTAACGTTGGTTACTTTTTTGGCTGATTTGTCTTTAGCGTATTTCTTGAGAATCTGGTTTGAGATTGCCGATTCCAACCCGATATGATTTACATCTTTGGTGGAGCGAGTACGGTACTTGATACCATATTAAGCTACTTGCTTTGCTTTCACAAGTTCATCAGAAAAATCCTGATTGTGTTTGATTTTATACGTCAGTATCATTGATTCTTCTGCTCCTCGGTATATTTTTTAACCGCTTCTTCGGATATGTGACCGACAGATTCGCAATAATAACTCCTTGTCCACAATGTAGGAAGTCTACTTTTCAAGTGTGGAAACTCTTCTCTCAATACACTGGAACTATACCCCTTCAACTGCTGAACCACCCAATGTGGACTTGCAGTAGGTGGTGTTTTTACGAAAAGGTGTATATTGTCAGGCATGATTTCCAGATGTTCTATATCTACATCGATTTCATCTGCTTTTTCAGACAAAATCCCTCTCAATCTTTTTTCTACATCATCCACAAGAACGTTTTTACTGTATTTCGAACACCAGATTAAATGGTACCCTATATTGAAGACTGTAGTATTGCTATATGTCCACCTGTTTACCATTGGATTTATTATACGATTGACAAATAGATAATGTTTTGGGTCTGAAAACACCAAGCAACGGGGTCGTTTTATCCAACGGTTAGAATCCGTTGGCTTTCACGTACCCCTGTTAACTCATCTTCGCAAAAATGTGTTATATACAAATGACAATTATTTTATCAAACCTAAATTTCTGTAGGTCTCTCTGAAAATTCTTCATGGACTCGGCGGGATTCGAACCCGCGGCCTTTACGTTGCGAACGTAACGATCTTCCGCTGATCTACGAGCCCACCGATATTAAAAAAGTAAAAAATAATATGTTTAAAAGTGATATTAATATTGACAGGGTTTAAAGACCCCTGCCTAGTCCAACTACCTGTACATTATCTACACCGGGTACATTCATGAAGGCTTCTTCAACTTCTTCAGTCCCGCCTTCTTTGTCGCTTACCGAAATATCGAGCATTAGTGCTTTCAATCCAAAAGCTATAGGCTCTTCTGTAGAACCATAAAGCTCAGTGCCTTCAGGTAACACTTCTTCAAGTTTCTTTTTGAGCTCTTCCAGGTCAGTATCTACACTTTCTGGCATGATTTTAATTTTTGCGGCAACTTGTCCCATTATCTACACCTCTCTTATCAAAAAAATTCATGGTCCCTCGAATCCACATTTGGAACATGTGTATGAATTACTTTGCTGTCTGCAGTTTATACATCTGCCGAGTTCTGTAAAACACGAAGGACATGGAAAACGCACAAAACCACGTTCTGCCAAGTGAACTCCGCATGTTGTACAGTATTTAACTTTTGGTCTTGCCATTGGATATCTCCTCTGTATTGGATTTTAGTTAAAAATTAACATGATATTATGTAAATCAATCTGAATTATTTTTTATCTCTATTCAGTTTCCAGTACATAAGCGGTATATAATTTAAATATTCCCCTTGATGTATGTTCCAACAACTGGTTCATCCTTGATAACAGCAACAATACGTTCAGGATAATGTCCATTCACAATATAGCAATTCATCTGTTTTTCTTTTAAAAATCCTGGCATATATTCATCTGTACAGGATTGATCCAGTTTAGAAATATCGGATGCATCGATTTCTGGCACAAGGGAATGGTTTTGGAATATGCCGTCAACATCTGTAACCTTGATGAATAAGGAATCGAGTTTTTTTGCAATCCATGCACCAATGGAATCTGATGTGACATTCCATCCATGGGGAAGTTCATCATTGATCCTTAAAAACTGATACGGTTTTAATACCGATACACCTGGTTTCACATTGGATAACGAATTTATATTTCGCAGTCCGGTTTTATCGATGATGTAGTAGGCGTATTGTTCCATACCTGCAATTGCCATCCAGTGTGATGATTCATTGCTTATGCTATATTTTTTACTCACACTCCGTATACAATCTGCAAACAGTCCTCCACCAGGCACGATTATAATAGATGTCTCCTCTGGTGCGGTATTGTTAATATAATCCAGAATATGGTTGGTGATTGTATTGATGTTGTCCATCAAACTGCCGCCGATTTTTAAAACGATTCTCATCTCTTAATCCGCCGATTATAAATTATACAGATTTGCTGCAGCATATGCAGGGAACACTTTGGATATTTCCTGTCCCCATTTTTCAGTTACTGACATATACTCAAAACCTAGGCGTTTTGCAGCATTTTTGATTAAAAATTCACCTATTCCTGCAGAAACAATTTTGTCCAGATTGTATTGTTCCGATATTGAAGATATAGCTTCACACATCAGTGATATCTCTTTTTCCTTGACATCCTTTGCGATATTTTCAATATCAACTGAGGAAATTTCTGTAAAATCTGTACAAACCACTCGTGACATCCGACGTAACGCATCAATTTTTTCCATACCACCATTATCAGCAGGTTCGCAAGTGTACAGTTCTTTGTTAATGTCTCCCAAAATAAGGTAAGCATCAGCAGTGGTGGCAAAAAGTTCAGATGATGGTCTGCATGAACCAATGCTCAGTTTCAGTTTATCCACCAGAGTAGCGACATTGGTTCTCAGGACACCTGTATATAAAAGTTCATTATTTAGTAGTCTTTTAAAATCAGTATGCTGAGCTCTGTGTTTTCCATCAACGATTGGTATGATATCAGTTGTAGTACTTCCCATGTCCACAAATATACAGTCTCCAACATCATTACCAATAATTCGGGCAGAAGCCGCCCAGTTGGCAGCAGCCAGATCGTTTATATCATCCGAATTTTTAATAAACTGTCCATTGCTGTTTATGAAATTTTTATCACATCTGAATGCATTATTAACGGTGTCCATTATGAACTTTATACCGGTATATTTATCATCAAAACAGTCAGCAAGTTCACCGGTCATGACAACAGCTATTCTGTCAGGGTCTATACGTCTGGCAACTTGTTCTAAGATACTGGGTAACTGGGTATTCTTCCATAATGGTACATAATGGAGTTCAGTTATGTTGCCATCATCAGAAGCGATTTTTGTGTTTGCACCACCAATGTCAATACCGATAGTTTTCATTTTAAATCCTCTTTTGAAAATGAATGTTCACCATGAATTTCTACAGATTCGGGTAATCCTCCAAATTGATTTTTGATAAGCAGTTCTGCAATCTCTTCTTTCATCACATTACATATACTGACAAGGGATGTAGTGGGTCTGGGATTTACATCAACCACATACGTTGTACTACCATTGAGTATAAAATCGATACCTATGTATCCACGACATTTAAGTAACTTTGATGTTGAGATAGCTGTATTGTACAGTTCTTGTTTCCAACTGGTATTATAGGGGGTGAGGTTTCCGTTGTATCTAATTTCTGAACCGCTCTCATGTGATATGTCTATTATCTGTTTATTTACAGTTAATGGTAATGGATTATCACCACATATAATACTTACACTTAGATGATCACCGTTTATGTACTCTGTAGCCATATAACCGCTTTCAGGTTTATATCCCTTTTCAGAAGTTATGAATGTGTTTTCAGATGCAGACCCATACCTTGGTTTCACTACCCACCAGCCGTTTTTCAATTCTCCGGTTATCTCAGGTGTAGGTATATCTGATTTTGAAAGAATTTCACCACATTTGATTTTGTCCACGCAATTATTGATAGCTTCAGGAGAACATCCAAGGTTGGTGGTATTCTCTTCTACAATCGCAGTAAATCCTGAGAGTATTTCATCTGGGGCTATAATAAGACCGGCATCGCATTCTTTCGCCAGTTTTTCTAAGATGTATTCAAAATTGTTTTCACTGGATTCGACCGGCAGTCCTGATGATATAGTTACACCTGATGAGGGATAAACCACTACATGTCCCAGTCTGGTAAAACTACAAGCAATAGTTTCCAGCATACATTTTCCTTCAAGGAGATAGGTCCCACCAAGTCCAGCACCGATTGCGTATTCTGCCAGTAATATTTTCATGATGAGTACAACTTTGTTATTTGATATATGGTTTATTGCGTCTTTTATTAAATTTTACAATTTCATAAAAATAGATATATATAAGTCTGATAATATTCTTCTGGTGATGAGAGACATGAATACTGAATTTATATCAGAGAATCCTTTTCTCAAGGCAATAACGATATCCACTACAATGGCAGTATTTATAGTAGGAGTAGCGCTCGGTTTAAAATACATGTTATCTGAAGGTGTAATACCAATGCCATTATGGACTATCCTGCTGATATTTGCAGTAATATTTATTATAGGATCGGTCTTTTTTGAACAACGTGGAGCTGACCAGGTGGGTTCATTAATTGGTGGAAGTATTGTGGCAGTTAGTACGACTTTTGCAAGTGTATCTTTTTTTGGTGGTATGGTTTATGCATTTAACGGAGGTATCGAATCCCTAGGTATTGAATCTGTGATATCGGCGCTTGCTGTCTGTATGATAATTAGTATGCTGCTCATAAAATTGCTATCTCATAAATTACAGTCTCAGACTTTTTAATGATTATATTTTTTAGTTTTTCATCCATTATTTTCATATAGAACATCTAACAACAGGAAAAACACATTAGTTTTAATAGATTAGTGGGTAGGTGGTATTCTTATATACAATTACATCTGTTCAAGGGGAACCTTTATATAGAACCTTAAACAATCGGATTCATAGTGACCTATGTAGCGCATTAACTTTTTTGGAGATAAAAAAATGGCAGAGGAATCAGATAAATATGAAGCAGAGAATTCTGAAGTAGCAGAAAATAATACAGGTCAATCTGAAACTCAGAATTTGAATAAAGAAGCTGAGATGTCGTCAAAGGATGAAGAAATTGAAAAATTAAACCAACAGCTTGAGGATTTAAATCAGAAATATAGGCGACTTGCAGCAGAATATGATAACTTCAGAAAACGCGCATCACGTGAAAAAGAAGAAACCCGTAAATATGCCATTGAAAATGTCATAATCGATTTACTTGAAGTCCTAGACAATTTTGAGCGTGCAATAGAGTCTGCCAGGAATACAAATGATACCAATTCAATAGTTGAAGGAATTGAAATGGTCTATAACCAGTTCTATTCAACACTTAACAATTACGGACTTGAAAAGCTTGCATGTGAAGGTGAGGAATTTGATCCCTACAAACATGAAGCACTTTCACACACTGATAAAAGTGAGCATCCTGAAGATACAATCGTTGATGTATGCAAATCCGGTTATGCGCTAAACTCAAAGGTCATAAGGCCTGCAATGGTCACAGTATCAAAAAAAAGTGAATCGAACACAGAAAATCAAAGCAACGATAATGAAAACAATCATAAATGATTGAAATATCAATTTGATGCAGAATAATCACTCATCTATATAGATAATAGTAAAATCGGAGGAAATGAATTATGGGAAAAATATTAGGTATTGACCTTGGAACTACAAACTCATGCATGGCAATAATGGAAGGTGGTGAACCCACTGTAATACCCAACGCTGAAGGTTCACGTATTACACCGTCGGTAGTAGGCTTTTCCAAAAAGGAAGAACTGCTTGTTGGACAGGTTGCAAAGAGACAGTTAATTGCAAATCCTGACAATACTGTATACTCAATCAAGAGACATATGGGAGAACAGGATTATAAGGTAACTCTCCAGGATAAAGAGTATACACCACAGGAGATTTCTGCCAAAATCCTTCGTAAAATGAAGGATGATGCCGAAGAGTATCTGGGTCAGGAACTCCAGGATGCAGTAATCACTGTTCCTGCATACTTTAATGATGCCCAGAGACAGGCAACAAAAGATGCAGGTAGAATCGCAGGGTTTAATGTAAAGCGAATCATCAACGAACCAACAGCAGCAGCTCTTGCCTATGGAATCGATAAAGAGGAAGAACAGAAAATCCTTGTATACGACCTTGGTGGAGGAACATTTGATGTATCTATTCTTGACATTGGAGAAGGTGTATATGAGGTAGTTTCAACAACAGGAGACTCACACCTTGGAGGAGATGATTTCGATCAGAGGCTTGTAAGCCACCTTGTTAAAATGTTCAAGGAACAGGAAGGTATTGACCTTTCCAATGACAGGTCAGCGCTCCAGCGTTTAACAGACGCAGCTGAAAAGGCAAAGGTTGAACTATCAAGTGTCACAACCACAAATGTAAACCTGCCGTTTATAACAGCAGATGCAAACGGTCAACCAAAACACCTCGATATTGATGTTTCAAGATCACAGTTCCAGCAGTTAACCGAAGACCTGGTAGAGGAAACCGTAGACCTGATGCAGAAGGCATTAAAGGATGGCAACCTCACAGCCAAGGATATTGATAAGGTTCTCCTTGTTGGTGGATCCACCAGAATGCCTGCAGTAACCGATGCCATAAAGAAGGTTGTTGGTAAGGACCCATACAAGAACATCAACCCTGATGAAGCAGTAGCAGTAGGTGCAGCAATCCAGGGAGGAGTCCTCAGTGGAGAAGCAGAGGAACTTCTGCTACTTGATGTCACACCTCTGACTCTTGGTATTGAAACAGAAGGTGGAGTAATGACTCCGCTTATCGAAAGAAATACCACGATACCGACCAAGAAGACCCAGATATTCTCAACAGCAGAGGATAATCAAACTGCAGTTGACGTTCATGTACTACAGGGTGAGCGTCCAATGGCTAAAGACAACAAGTCACTGGGTCGATTCAGGCTTGAAGGAATTCCGGCAGCACCAAGAGGAGTTCCACAGATTGAAGTTACCTTTGACATCGATGCCAATGGTATTCTGCATGTAAGTGCTAAAGACCTTGGAACCAACAAAGAGCAGTCCATTACCATTGAAAAACCAGGTGCACTCTCTGAGGAAGAAATTGACCAGATGGTAAAGGAAGCAGAAGAACATGCAGAAGAAGATAAGAAACGCAAAGAAGAAGTCGAGGTTAGAAACAGAGCAGACACCCTAGTACACTCTGCAGACAAGACACTTGAGGATGCAAAAGAAGTCATAACTGAAGACGAGAAATCCAAGATTGAAAATGCCAAGTCTGAACTCCAGGAAGCACTCAAGGGTGATGACATCGAGGATATAAAATCCAAGACAGAAACACTGCAAAACGCCATCTACGAAGTTTCTCAGAAGATGTATCAACAGGCTCAACAGGCTCAACAGCAACAACAGGGTGCTGAATCGGAAAGTTCGTCCTCTACTGATGGTTCATCTGAAGAAGATGTTGTCGATGCAGAATATGAAGACTATAGTGAGAACAAACAGTAAAATAATTAATGTACTAAACAGCTGTCATTATCTTGACAGTTGTTAATTTATTTTATAACATAATTTGAGGGATGCAGCATGACCACCACGCGCGACTATTATGATATACTTGGTGTTTCCAAAGATGCTTCACAGGATGAAATAAAAAAAGCTTACAGAAAACTTGCGATGAAGTATCATCCTGACAAGAGTGACGAGCCTGATGCGGAAGAAAGATTTAAAGAAATTTCTGAAGCTTATGGTGTGTTATCTGACCCTGATAAAAGAGCGCAATATGACAGATTCGGTCATTCAGGAATTGATAGCAGATACAGTGAAGAAGATATATTCAGGTCAGCAGATTTTGGTGACTTCGGATTCGGTGACATATTTGACATGTTCTTCGGCGGTGGTGGCAGACGCAGACATGGACCTTCCAGGGGCTCAGACCTTCGCTACGATTTAACAATCTCACTAGAAGATGCAGCATTTGGACTTGATACTAAAATTGATGTTCCGAGGGCTGAAAAATGTGATGATTGTGAAGGAACCGGTGCTAAAAGCGGTAAGGTAAAAACCTGTCCAACCTGCCATGGACGGGGACAGATGACACAAACCCGCAGTACACCATTGGGACGCTTCATGACCACATCCATCTGCAGTACCTGTTATGGACAGGGACAGATCGCTGAAACTCCGTGTCCGTCATGTAATGGTACTGGTAAAGTGAAAAGAACCGCAAAGGTAACTGTAAAAGTACCCCCGGGAGCATATGATGGACTGCGTTTAAAGGTAAGCGGTGAAGGTGAACAGGGTTCACCAGGTGCACCACCGGGTGACCTTTATATAGTTCTTCATGTAAAACCACATGAAACGTTTGAGCGTGTTGGTGATGATATAGCGTGTGAAGTCCCAATTACTATAACTCAGGCAGCTCTTGGCACAACAATAACAGTTCCAACCTTGTATGGCAATGTCAAGATGAAGGTACCACCCGAAACTCAAACAAATACCATATTCCGGTTAAAAGGTAAAGGTATGCCACACCTTAATGGTCGCGGTTATGGCGACCAGCATGTAAAAGTCATTGTAAAAACACCAACCAATCTTACATCCGAGCAGAAACGTATTCTACAGGAACTGGACGAAACACTTGCCGGTGAAAATGAGTCAAAAGCAAGAAAAGGTGACAAAAGCATATTTGATAAGGTAAAAGGTGCATTTGAGGTATAATTTTTCCCTGATTACCTGGAAAATTTTACTTTCTCTTTTTTTATTTACTTTCTCTTTTTTTAACTTTTACTTAATTTGTTACTGATGATGATAAATTTTAGTGACCATATTGGTTATAGAATATATTCCATGATATAGCCTAAAAAATCAATATGACCTCAATTTTTAAATATTTTAACTTCCTGCTTATTTGAGGGTCTATCCATGAAAATTGTAATAATTGGAGCAGGTGAAGTCGGCTATCATATTGCAAAATATCTTTATCCAAACAACGATGTCATCATTATCGAAAGGGATGATGATGCATGTGAACGAGCTGATGAACTGGATTTACAGGTGATACAGGGTAATGGTGCCAACGTAAAGATACTTACTCAAGTGCTCACCGGTGCAGATTTATTGGTGGCAGTAACAGGTTCTGATGAAGTTAATATTGTTTCATGTATGGCTGCAAAGCTGGTTGTCAAAAGTGAAAAACCGTTAAAAACCATGGCAAGGGTAAGTAACCCGGATTATATAGATAAACCAGTTGCAAGGCGTACGCAGATTGGTATAGACACAATGATTTGTCCTGAACTTGCAATGGCTTCAGAAGTAGCAGAAGTGCTATCTATCCCGTCTGCAATAGATGCTGAATTTTTCGCAGATGGAAAAGTGGAAATGATAGAATTTGTTGCAAAGGATAACGGTGAAATCATTGGAAAGCAGATTAAAAATTTGCAGCTCAGTGAGTCATGTATTATAAGTGCTCTTTTTAGAGGTGGGGATGTTATAATTCCTCATGGTGACAGTGCCATAAATTCCGGTGACCATGTGGTTGTTATTGGAAAAACCGATGAAATGAAAAATATACGCGGTCTGTTTGGTGAAATCGGCCAGAATGTCAATAAAGTTATGATTATCGGTGGGGGTAAAGTTGGATTTTACCTTGCACAGCTTGCACAAAAAAGTAATGTTAATCTTAAAATCATCGAACATGACAGACAGAGATGTGAATACGTGGCAGATAAGTTACCTGAAGTCCTGGTAATTAATGGTGATGGAACTGATGTAAACCTACTAAAAGAAGAAGAAGTGGGTAATATGGATGCAGTTTTTTCAGTGATGAACAGTGATGAAAAGAATCTGTTATCAGCGCTTCTTGCAAAACAGTTTGGAGTGGGGAAGGTCATTACAAGGGTAGAACGTCCTGAATATGGACCTTTGTTTGAAATGGTAGGTGTGGACATCGCTGCAAGCCCTAAACAGTCAACAATCAATGAAGTTATGAAATTATTAATGGGTACAGGAATAGAAGCACTTACAACCATAGAAGGTGAAAAAGCCGAAATCATAGAATATATCGCATACAGGAACTCAAAAATCACAGGAAAACCTTTAAAGGATATTAAGTTCCCATCCGGTGCGATTGTGAGCATGGTTATACATAATAACGAACCTTTAATACCACGTGGTGACCATGTAATTGAAGATGGTGATCGTGTTCTTATATTCTCGTTACCGTCTGCTGTACCTAATGTAGAAAAATTGTTTAAATAAATATGTTGGGTCAGGAGTACCATGAATGTTCATATAATTTTCAATATTATAGGACGTCTACTTCTCTTTCTTGGGTTTATCATGGTTACCCCTTTATTTGTGGCTTTGTATTATGGAGAATCCATAGAGCCTTTTGTAGTTACTATAACAATGACTATTCTTGTTGGAACGATTTTTCTGTTTTTATTTAGGTCAAATGACGACTTACAGCACAGAGAAGCTTTTGCAATCGTAGCACTTGGGTGGTTGTTTGCTGCGTTTTTTGGGTCATTACCTTATATATTCGATGGGGTAACTCCATTGAATGCTCTTTTTGAATCCATGTCGGGATTTACAACTACTGGGTCCACTGTTTTTGTAGATATTGAAAGCCATCCCAAGGGTATTCTTTTCTGGCGTAATATGACAGAATGGCTTGGTGGCATGGGAATTATTGTATTGTTCATTGCTGTACTCCCAAAACTGGGAGTGGCGGGCAGGCAGATGTTCAGGGCAGAAGTCCCAGGACCCCAGGAGGACAAACTCAAACCCAGAATAAGAGAAACTGCAAAAATATTGTGGATGGTTTACATAGTGTTGTCGATAGCAGAGTCAGCAGCCTTAAAACTTGCAGGCCTTTCGGTTTATGATGCTGTAACTCATACATTTACCACGGTTTCATGTGGTGGATTTTCTCCCTACGCAAGGAGTATTGAAGCATTTGGTAGTCCATTGGTGGAAACAATTATCATTGTTTTCATGTTTATCTCCGGTGCAAACTTTGCACTCCATTACAAAACATTATATGTTGATAAAGGAAGTTTGTTAAAAGATAATGAATTTAAATTTTATTCAATTATAGTGTTGCTGGCAACTGTGTTGTTAACAACCATCCTCTGGAGGGATATCAACGCACCATTTTTAGACTCGCTTCGATATGCAGCTTTTCAGGTTCTTACAATCCTGACCACAACAGGTTATGCGACAACAGATTTTGTTGTTTGGTCAAGCCCTGCGCAGATGGTACTATTAATATTGATGTTTGCTGGAGGATGTGCTGGTTCAACTGCGGGTGGACCTAAGATGGTACGATGGTTGTTGCTACTAAAATATAGCCGCAGAGAGTTGTTCAATGTGGTCCACAGAAAAGCAGTCAAAAGAATAAAATTCAATAAAGTAAGTGTTCCGGAAGATGTGATGCAATCGATTATTTCATTTATTGCTATCTATTTTTTAATATTCACCGCGAGTTCGGGGGTTTTGGCTTTACTTGGAATGGATTTATTGAGTTCTATAACTGCATCAATAGCAACACTTGGTAATATCGGTCCGGGACTGGGCGCAGTAGGTCCAATGGACAACTTTGATATTGTTCCTGCAATTGGAAAAATTGTATTAATTGGAAACATGTGGATGGGCAGACTTGAAGTATTTACTGTTATTGTGATGCTTACCCCTGAATTCTGGAAAAAATGGTGATTAAAATTATGATTTAATCTCTGATTCCCATTCACATTTCCTGTTTTGTTTTGTATATCCTTTAAACAGCACTCTCAGGTCCCACAGGAGTCTTTTGTTTGCCTTGAACAGTACATATAGAAGGTCTTTCAGGTTCATACTTTTGAAGTTAACACCCTGAAGTGAATGAGCAAACGTATTTATTTGCTGGTCTGTAAACTCTATGAATTTATCTTTCACAATCAGGTCATTATCAATATCCTGACCTATTGTTTTACGCCATCTGGTTTCATATCTCTGCAACATTTTTGTGGATACGTCATTTGCAGAAATCGCTTCATAGGCTACGTTACCTGCAATTTCTCCGGCATCCATTGCATTAACCAGTCCACCACCTGTAATAGGGTCTGATTGACGTGCAGCGTCACCTACCAACATGAGACCATTTGCAATGGTGCGGTCTATGGTACCGCTTACAGGAACTCCTCCTATATCCAGTTCGAGGATTTTACCTTCCGGGAATTTTTGTTTAACAAAATCAGACAGCAGATTAATAGCTCGATGTTTACCGGAACGGCTCCCAAGGATTCCGATTCCCACATTTGCCAGATTTTCTCCTTTTGGGAATACCCATATGTATCCTGATGGTGCGATTTCATTACCAAGATAGAAGTAACAGTAATTAAAATCGATATCTGTATTACTTACCAGATACTGGGCACAGACCTCTATATCAGCAGGTTTTAGTGAAGTGTCAATACCTCCCCACCTTCCGATTTTTGATTCAACACCATCTGCGCCGATTACAATCCTGGAACGGATGGCATGTTCGTTTCCAAGATGCATGGCATTTATTCCACATACAGAACCGTTTTCAATTATAAGATCGGTTGCCCTTGTTTTGACCATCACGTCTACACCATAGGATGCGGCTTGGTTGGCAAGTTCTCTGTCAAAGATTTTTCTCTCAAGTACGTACCCAACTTCCCCACCAGACAGCTCTTCAGACATTTCTACAACAGTTTCATCCGGTGAATATATCCTTGAACCTTTAACATCAGCGCATATCCATCTGGGGTCTGGTTCAATGTGGTGTTTTAATCTTTCTTTACCAATTCCCTCTGCACATCTTACAGGGTCACCGATTTCTTGGCGCTTTTCTATTAAAAGGACATCCAGACCATTTTTTGCAGCGGTTTTGGCTGCAATAGACCCTCCAGGACCTGCACCCACCACAATAACGTCATAATAGTCTTTCATCTAATCACCTCAATAGCTCCAACAGGACATATCTTGGCACAGATACCACATCCAGTACACCTGTTATCTACTTCGATAAACGTTTCCACAAGCTCAAGCGCACCCTCAGGACATACACCTACACATGCACCACAATAACCGCATTTGTATCTGTTAACGTTGATACTCAATGATAATTCACCTGTTTAACCAAATTTTATAATACTTAATAATCCAAATTATGTTATATTTTTTGATGCTTTCCAATACGCACAAAATAATTTTGTCAAAGTTTAGTACCTTGTATACAGTTTTTACATATAAATTAATTGATGCTTAAGATTTATAAAAATAAATATTTTTGTCATCTGGTATTTATATTATTGATACTTAAGTTTTAGTCTGCCTCTGGATTCATCTATTTCAAATTTTTTCTCGATATAAATTCTGGCTAATCCCTGCCCATGCAATAGTATTTCTACCATGTCTTGGGGTTCATCAATATCAGTACTTGCCAGAAAAGAGTCATAAATTTTTACTGTGAGTAAATTTTTGTTCGCAGTATTACAATGAGTTAGAAAACTTGAACCGTGGTATTTAACAGTAAATTGTTCGGGATTTTTTATGTAGAGTATATTGGTTCCGCCTCCTTTTCCTGGAACAATGACTACATCCTGTTTTGAATTGATAATTTCTGTTATATGCTGAGGTTTTACAAGTGGCAAATCCGCCATAATAATAAGTACTGGTTCTGATATTTTTTCCAGGTAAGAATTGATTGCTTCATTTAAACCATGTTCACTTATAGCAACATTAACATCAAGCTCATCAGGAATTCCATTTGATGGGGTGGTCAGAATATTGATGTTTTCAATACCTGCACTGGATATTGTGCTGACAACATCCATTAACATTGTCTCAACAAAATCTTCACGTTCCTCACGTGTTAATACAGATGAAAGCCTAGATTTTGCCTTCGTTTTTTTGTATGGTATAACGGCTCTCATTTATGATCCAAATATTGTGATTTGTACTGGTGTTAGCATTATATAATCTTATATAGGGTATCTCTCTGCTTTGGAGTTTTACCCGCACTTTTTATCAACCACTTGAATTCGTCAGCAGATAGGTATTCACCTTCACTGGCACCTGCAGATTTTGATATATTTTCTTCTATAAGAGTACCACCAAGGTCATTGGCACCATAATACAGGGCAATCTGTGCGAGTTTTTTTCCAAGTTTTACCCAGCTTGCCTGTATGTTATTAATGTATCCATGAAGAAGTACCCGTGCCAGCGCATGGGTTTTTAAATCCTCTATTCCGGTTGTACCAAATCTTCCTTCTTTTTTAACCTGTTCACCTACAGGATTGTTTGAGAGCATGAAGGGAAGTGGTACAAATTCGGTAATACCATTTGTTTCTTTCTGTATATCCCTGATAGTCAGTATATGGTCTACACGCTCTTCTATTGTTTCGAGGTGTCCATACATCATGGTTGATGTAGTAGGAATCCCTGTTCCGTGTGCGAGTTTAACAACGTCTACCCATTCATCAGTTGTTAGTTTATCGGGACATACTTTTTCTCGCACTCTATCAGAAAGTATTTCGGCAGCAGTACCGGGCATTGAATCCAGGCCGCTATTTTTCAATTCTTTGAGGGTATTCTTTATGGAAATATTATTTATTTTGGATATGTGATATATTTCCATCGGTGAAAAAGCGTGTATGTGAATATCCGGGACCTCTGACCTAATGGATTCAATCATTTCCTTGCAAAAATCAAGACTGATATCCGGAACCAATCCTCCCTGGATACATATTTCTGTTAGATTTAAATCGGTATTTTCTTTTACTTTTTCCACGATTTCATTAATTGTATACATATATCCTGTTTCATTGCTGTTTCTAAAAGCACAGAATCCACAGGTACCCATACACTGGTTGGTATAATTGATATTCCTGTTGATTATATAGGTGACATCATCACCAACAGATTCATAACGTAAACTATCAGCCAGTGCAAAAAGTTCAAACGGGTCTGCATTAAATAGATAAATTCCATCATCTTTTGTACATTCACCCTGTATGGTCCTATGCACAATCTCATCTGGAATGCTGGAATATTCGATTTTCATCTAACCATCTTTGTTTTTCGGTTTTTATTATTTTGAAGGACAAAAAGCCACTTGAATTTAAGTTTTGCGATATCCATTATCATCGGCAAGAGAGTTTATAATTCCACTTAATTGTTCACTGTGCCAGCCCTTTTCAATATATACCGGATATATGGGAAGACGCTCTTTTAGTGGTATGCAATGTATCATTTTTTCAAGTTCTACAATATCCGGCCATTCAGATTCCGGGTTTATCCAGTCAATAGTTGTAGGTGATATACCACCAAGGTCAGTTGCACCATGCTGTATTAAAAGATATGGGTCTGTTAGATTTGGAGGTATCTGTACTGTTACATCATCAGGTAATATTTTTCGTGCTTGGGACACGGTTTTTAACATTGTGGATGTTGATGGTGGGGGGTGGTTTTCCATTGATGTACCAGGTTTTGGTGTAAAATTCTGGATAATGACTTCCTGTATATGGCCATATTTCTCATGGAGCTTTTTAATTTTATTTAATGATTTTATCCTATCATCTTCAGTTTCTCCAATACCTACCAAAATGCCGGTAGTAAAAGGTATTTTTAATTCTCCTGCTGATCTAATGGTTTCAATTCTTGTTTCTGGTAATTTTCCAGGGCTGTTATCATGGGCAGTAAGTCTCGAGGTTGTTTCAAGCATGAGACCCATACTGGCATTGTAGGGTTTCAGTATTTTAATCTGTTCTTTGTCAAGAACACCAGCGTTGGTATGCGGAAGAAGACCGATATCAATTGCAATCTTGCATAGCTCAATCACATAATCCACGGTAGTTCTGTAACCCATTTCATTGAGCCAGTTTTTGTATTCGGGAACATCTTCTGCAGATTCACCGAAAGTAAAAAGTGCTTCGGTGCATCCTGCAACTTTTCCTTTTTTAAGAATTGGAATGATTTCGTCCACTGACATAAGTTGTGCCTGCGGATCATCAGAGTTGCGCCTAAATCCACAATATCCACATTTGTTTCTACAGATATTGGTTACTGGAACAAACACATTCCTGCTATAGGTAACAAATTCAGGTATTGACATAGTTATAGGATGATTGAATAACAGGTACATAAGTTTAATCAAATAGGATTCAGGACAAAATCATGTCCAAAGTGTTTGAAACACCAAGTGTAATTCCTTCAACCTCTATACCACCTTCACCTTTGGCACCATCGCCTACGATGTAGAGTCCGGATATAGGTGTTTTGTTGGGAATATCCTGACTGGATGCTGACCTGTTGACAGGCCATCCGTCATGGTAGGACTGCACCATCAGAACATCAAATTTCTTATCAGGAAAAATATCCTTTATATCCTGTATTCCAAGCTCGATTTCTTTCTCTATATCATCAATCCTGTTCCAATGTAGACACTGGTGAGTCATGACAAGATGTTTCCCTTCAGGTGCAAGTTTTGGGTCTACATTGGTTACTTCATTTATACCATCTATTCGTCTTGCAAAGGGTGTAAGAACCACTCCTCCATGTCCTATCAATGGTTCATCGCAAGCAAGTGATATTTTTATTCCTGCAGATGGTCTTACATCCTGTAATTGATTTATATACTGTATGTATTCGTTGGTTTTTGCAGCATTTTTACATAGCTGTTTTGTTTCGATATGTCCGATATCACTTATGACAATATCTGAATAGTATCTATCCCCGTTAGCAATAACTCCTTTTGCATGATTATTGTTGATAATAATTTCACTAACTTCTTTGCTGGTATAAACCCTGCCGCCATTCTTATGGGTAATCTCTAAAAGAGCATCTGTGACCCCTTTACATCCACCTATCGGAACTCCGGGTCCTGAATGAAGATATAAATTGGAAATAATCGCAAAAACTTCCTTTGCTGATACATCTGAGCTTTTAAGGCTTATTGACCATCCACAAAAGGAATTGGCAATTCTTGTAGCCCATCTTTCATTTATGTGGTTTTTGATCCAGTCCTCAAATGTTCCTTTTTTCGGAGGGAAATATCTGGTGGTGAATGCTAGGACTGCGATTTTCAATCTGTTTATAAATGAAAACGGTATTTTAAAGTCATGGAACGACATGTCCATGTATCCGTTTTTATAGTCGGTATCATTTTTGTTTGCAGGCATGCGTATAACTGTAGATGGATTTGAGGGTACAATATTAACATCAGCATCCAATTCTTTTAACATCTGTGCAAGTGGTCCAGAATTACCATGCGGAACCATATGCAGTGCCCCGGTTGAAAGTTTGAACCCTTTATAATCGATGTTTGTGAAACGTCCGCCTATAATGGGTAAAGCTTCAAAAACCTCTACTTCATGTCCGTTTTTTGCAAGATATGCAGCACTAAGCAATCCACCAAGACCTGAACCTACAACAATAATCTTCATTCCGTCACCTCGATAGCTTTCATTGGACAGTAATATGCACAGATTTTGCAGTTTACACAATTCTTTGTGATATTTGCTCTGCCCCATACATAGATTGCATCTCTTTGACAAAATGCGACACATTGACCACATCCAACACAGTTTTTATTTATCTTCATGACAAACTCACCAATTTTAACTAACCTGAATTATTTGGTTTGATTTACCTATATCTGATATGAATTTAGCATAAAGGATAATTATTTATTGGTATATTGCCTAATCTTTCAGGTTTTTAGTATTTGCAACTCTGTCCATGGATATAATGATTATTCATGATAAATTCCAGAAAACTATTTATATGTGAGAATCCTCATATTTATTTGGTGATTGAATGTCAACAGAAATCGTCCATGTAGTATCGCGTCAAAATGGTGAGCTGAAATCTACAAAGGTGGAGGCATCACCATATGAATTTACCATGGCTACCCGTGCAAAATGGGAAATGATCGTAGCAAATGAGGACGTTGATATTAGAGCGGGGGAGTATAAAAGAGTACCAGTAAAAGAAATTCGTATAGAACCTGATATGGTTGCAATGCCATGTGTTTTTTCACAGCATGCAGTTGCTTCAGTTCTTAGAATAGGTACAAAAGGTGGATGTAAACCTGTGGAAGATGAGAGATTGATAAATACAGCCTATATACTAGGTCAAGAAACTGGACATATAAGAAAAGGTGACCTTCTTGGTATTCTGAACCTCTTTCCTATAATGTTTATAAGAGAAGCAACAAAGCCACGACAGGTTGAATAATTGGAGGAGATGAAATGGAAACATGTACAATATGTGGGGATATACAGGATTCGAAACAATATGAAGGCTACAATATATGTACTGCATGTGTTGACATAATTGAAGATATTATGACAGAATACTTCATTAAAACACTTAATGACAATAAACCGAAAGCATTTAATGGTTTTATTAATTACGTGCACCGAACAAGCAAATACACATCCGATTATAAAAAAATAGTTAAGGAATCATCAAGTTATACCCAGAGAAAATCAAACCGGGTCGCAACTGAAATGAAATTTTCAGAATATGCATCCAAGCAACGTTATTTTGAACATATGCACGTTGTTCTTGAATGGCTCAAAAATAACCCAGAATTCTATCATCAGTATTTTAAAGACTATTATGTCTGTCCAAGTTGCAATGCATCGTTGTTTGAGAAGTTTACAACAAGTTCAATAGGGGACTGGTTTGTTGTTTCCTGTTCAAACTGTAAAACACATATTAAAAAATACTACTCTCCAAAAATGGTGTAACTATTTATTATTTTTTTCATAGTTATTATAAACCAGTCTATAATCTATTTCTAATATAGAAAAAACTTTAAACTAGTTTTCCTTTGGATAATTAAGAATAGCTTATGTGCTAGTCTTCAAAATTTATTCAAAACAGATTTAAAAGCCTTATATAACTCTATTATAATTTAATTTAGGTGAATTTTTAAGATGATAGATGTCAATATTGGAAATAATTATATACAAATAACTTGTCTAGAATGAATATCATCAGGTGAGTTACTATGCCAGAAATAATAGATATGAGTAGCATAATCAATAGTTACATCCCAGTTGCAATATTTCTCTTCGTGGGTATCGTAATGCCACCGATAACGATGCTTATCGTTAAATTTATAAGCCCCAGAAGTAAATCAAAACAGAAGTTTACGACCTACGAATCTGGTTCTGATCCAACTGGAGATGCACGAATACAATTCAATGTTGAGTACTATATTTATGCGATTGCATTCGTTCTTTTTGATGTGGAAATACTGTTTTTATATCCCTGGGCAACGGTTTACAGGGGTCATGGAATAACATCAATGGCAACGATGGCAATTTTGGCATTCATAGTAATCATGGTTCTTGGATTTGTTTATGAATGGAAGAAGGGGGCCTTGCAATGGTCAACGAAATAACTACCAATACAAATGAAGACACCGGTAAACCTTCGGATAAAATCGAAATACCAGGGGTTATAACGACCACCAGTAATGCAATCAGTGATTTCCTGAAAAATACAAAAGTGCAGGATATCATTAACTGGGGGCGCAAAAATTCACTCTGGTTTATGACCCAGCCAATGGGTTGCTGTGGTGTGGAAATGATTGCTACAGGCTGTGCGCATTATGACACTGATAGATTCGGGATTATACCCCGTAATTCACCAAGGCATGCGGATGTTATGATTATCAGTGGTTATGTGACAAGAAAATATCTGCCAGCTCTTAAAAAAGTGTATGAACAGATGCCATCTCCAAAATGGATAATTGCCATGGGTGATTGTGCAATCAGTGGTGGACCTTTTTTTGAATCCTACAGCACTGTACAAAACGTTGATGAAATTTTCCCAATCGATGTTTTTATACCGGGATGCCCACCCAGACCAGAAGCACTGATTCAGGGATTTGTTGAATTGCAGAAGAAGATATCTGCCAAAAAAGATATAGGTACTGAATACGGGGAGGCTTGAACAATGGATGCTAAAACAATAGTTGAATCATTATCCAGTACATTTCCTGAAGCTATATCTGATGCTACTGTTAATTCAGATATCCGGGTAACAGCATATGTTGATAAAGACCATGTAAAAGAGGTTTGTGAATATCTCAAAGATAGCCTGGATTTTAACCACCTCTGTTGTGAATCAGGAGTGGATTACATACTGCGAAATGAATTCGAAGTGGTGTATCACATAGCTTCCTATGAACATCCGGTAGTACTGGCACTTAAAGCAAGATTAAACAGGGATGACCCTGTAATAGAATCCATTGTTGATGTCTACTGGAATGCCAACTGGTATGAAAGAGAAACCTACGAATTATTTGGAATCATGTTCAAGTATCATCCTAATCTGAAACCACTTGTTCTACCAGAAGAATTGCTCGGAGACTGGCCTTTGAGAAAGGATTATGAAGGATTTCCACAGAAAACAGCCAAAAATCTGGTGTAAGGGATTAATATGGACGAATTAGAAGAAGTTGAACCTACAGAAATGTTAATGCATATAGGTCCTCAGCATCCGGCACAGCCTGGCCCTTTCAGATTGAATCTGAAGGTTAAAGGTGAAACTGTGACAGATGCCCAGGTAGAATTGGGTTTTATCCATAAAGGGATTGAAAAAATCCTGGAAAGCAAAACCTATCTTCAGGGCATACCAATTGTAGACAGACTGTGTTATCTTGCTGCGTTGTCCAATGAAGAAGCGTTTTGTGGATGTGTTGAGCAGCTTGCAGGAATTGATGTTCCGGAACGTGCACAATACATCAGAGTAATAACAGAAGAATTATCACGAATCCAGAGTCATTTGCTGGGATTTGGAGAATTTTCTGAATTTATAGGATACACATCCATGTTCATGTATACCATCAAGGAAAGAGAAAATGTTCTTTCATTGCTTGATAGTATAACAGGGGCAAGGATAACTCATACATTCCTGAAGTTTGGAGGTGTACGTGAAGACCTGCCACACGGATTCAGAGAAAAATTTACCAGTACAATGGAACAAATCAAAACAACTGTTCTTGATGAATATGAAAGTCTTCTGGATTCTGATACCATTTACAGAGACCGTACAGTCGGAGTAGGTACTTTAAGTCCAGAAGTTGCCAAGGAAGTTGGAGTGGCAGGACCTGTACTTCGTGCAACAGGTGTTCCTTTTGATATCCGAAAAAATGAACCTTACCTTGTATATGATGACCTTGATTTCAAGGTATGTACACACAAAGATGGCGATTCCTATGCCCGTATAATGGTACGTCTTAATGAAATACGTGAAAGTATCTATATAATAGAGCAGGCACTGGACCAGATTCCTGACGGTCCAATATTCCCGGAAAATACTTTTTACGGACGGAGAACCCCTACAATGAGAGTTCCAGAAGGTGAAGTCTTCAACAGAGTGGAAAACCCACGTGGTGAAATGGGCATTTACATGGTGTCAGATGGTTCCGATAAACCCTATCGTGTAAAAGTTAGAGGTCCAGCGTATCCCACATTACAGGCGCTTCCACCGGTATTGAGAGGAGTATATGTGGCTGATGTAAATACTATCGCTGGAAGTATGGACGGATGTACAAGTGAAGTGGACAGGTGAAAAACTATGGTAATGGATATTATAGCAAATTCGCATAACCTACTGCTGGAATATTTGACCAATCCATGGATACGGGGCTATTTAGGACTTTTTTTAATAGGATTTATATTCATCAGTGCGATGGCTGCTGTATGGCTTGAGAGAAAACTATCGGCTGACATCCAGTTTAGGATAGGTCCATCTAGAGTAGGTCCTATAGGAATTTTTCAGCTTATAGCAGATGCTATTAAACTGTTTACTAAAGAAGATATTGTTCCTAATAAAGCAGACAGTATAATGTTCAGGTCAGCACCTATATTCCTTATGGTTTCTGTATTTCTGATGCTTGTGGCAATTCCAATCGGAGCTGTATTTATAAACGGTGTAGCACATCCACTTGTAGTAACTGATATGGATATCAGTATTCTTTATGTTGAAGCTGTGTCTTCTATATCAATCATCGGAGTATTCATGGTTGCATATAGTTCTAACAATAAATACGCATTGCTTGGAGCATTCCGTAATTTTGCAAGGATGGTTGGTTATGAAATACCGCTTGGACTCAGTATAATTGCTATTGCGATTACTACCGGTTCATTAAACATTATAGAAATTGTGGAAAATCAAACCATTTGGAATGTGTTCCTGCAACCCATTGGATTTTTCGTGTTCTTCGTAGCTCTACTGGGTGATTTGGGTCGACTTCCGTTTGATCAGACAGAAGCAGAGCAGGAAGTTGTTGCAGGATGGATAACCGAGTATAGTGGGATGAGGTTTGGCCTTGGTTTCTTTGCTGAATATATTCATATGATACTTGGATCGTTTTTGGTTGTGTTGCTCTTCCTTGGAGGATGGAACCTTCCAGGTCTTGGATTACTGGCATCCATTCCAGTGATAGGATTTATTATGCCGACAGTGGTATTTCTGGCAAAGAGCGCCATTGTGCTGGCATTTATCATATTGTTAAGATGGGCAGTTCCAAGATTCAGAATTGATCAGGTAGTTGATTTGGGATGGAAGAGAATAATTCCGTTATCAGTTGTAAATCTTATCTGGGCAATAGCACTCGGTCTATTCCTTGGAGCGTGAGATCAAATGGTATTAGAAAATATTGTAAAGGCGATTAAAAGCATATACCACCCTCCTGTAACCATAATGTGCCCTGAAGAAAAATCGAGGGGCATTGCTAAAAGGTTCAGAGGACTTCAAGTACTTGATAAAAGCAAATGTATAGGCTGTGGTATTTGTGCCAACACGTGTCCCAATAATGCAATCAAAATTGTAAGGTCCAGGGTAAGTAAAACCAGTAATAAACAGAGATGGTTTCCTGAGATTGATATAGGACACTGCATGTTCTGCGGACTTTGTATTGATCAATGTCCACAGGATGCACTATCAAGTTCTAAAGTTTACACATCAGGTGTAGTACGGTGGAATCATGAAGATTTATTGTTCACACCCGATCAACTGGCACGGGAAGTAGATGTTGGTGAAGAGTACGATGAGGAAGAATCCAAAAAATGATTAAGACCAAAGGGCGGTGAAAAAAAATGGTTGCAATTTTAGATTATTTGGCATCTTTCACTTTCGATGATTTAACTAGTCTTGCAAGGTTTGGCGCCTTTGCTTTAATATCTCTTGTAATAATTGTCTTCTCCCTTCTGGTGGTAATATCAAGAGATGCAGTAAGGGCTTCAATTGCATTGATTGTATCATTGTTTAGTGTAGCTGGATTGTATATACTGCTCAATGCCCAGTTCCTTGGAGTAGTTCAGATACTTGTGTATGTAGGAGCAGTTGGAGTATTGATAATGTTTGCTGTTATGTTGACAAAAGCAGAGACAGGAAGGGGTCCATATGTTAGGTAAAATAATTAATATAATCGTGGCACTTATGGTGGCTTTATTGTTTCTGGGTGTCATCAGTGTATCAGTAGTTGGTACTGGCTGGGACACTGTGGAAGAACTCCCCCAAAACCCAGAAGACCAGAGTAATATAGAGCAAATCGGTGTATCGGTTTTTACCAAGTATGTGGTACCCTTTGAAATTATTGCTATAGTATTGTTATCTGCACTTATAGGTTCGTTTTATATGGGCAAAGGAGATGATAGCGAATGATAATCCCTGAAATCCCATTGCCTTTTTACCTACTCCTGTCAGCAACTGTGTTTTCTATCGGTTTACTAGGAGTTATGACCAAACAAAACGGTGTACGCCTCCTTATGTGTATAGAACTCATGCTAAACTCGGCGAACATCAACCTTGTAGCATTTTCCAGTTATAACAATGACATTACAGGACAGGTGTTTGTACTATTTACTATAGCACTGGCGGCTGCTGAAGCAGCAATAGGATTTGCCATCTTTATGGCAGTTTACAGAATGAAAAATCGAACAGAACTTAATGACTTTAATGTATTGAGGTGGTAATAATATGCCTATAGGGGATTTTGCTTTTTTGATACCACTATTACCTGCACTTGCGTTTGTGATTACATTCTTTTTTGGAAAGAGGATGTATGTAGGTGGTGCACTGGTTCCGATAGGTGCAATATCGTTATCGTTTGTAATATCACTGTTAATAACATTGAATCTGCTTCAAAATCCGGATGAGGTAATAGCCCAATCCACACACTGGTTTGGTGCCTTTAATTTGGGAATTCTAATTGATCCACTAGCAGCAGTAATGCTTACAATGGTTTCGTTAGTAAGTTTACTGATTCATATTTATTCAGTGGGATATATGGCACATGACAAATCTCAATCCAGATATTTTGCAGAAACAGCACTCTTTACATGTGCCATGCTTGGTTTGATTCTATCTGACAACATTCTGCAGATGTTTGTTTTCTGGGAACTTGTAGGTCTGAGTTCATACCTGCTAATCGGGTTCTGGTATGGTAAACCCTCTGCAGCATCAGCGGCAAAGAAAGCTTTCCTGACGACAAGGATTGGAGATGTAATGTTTCTGGCTGGAATAATTATTCTGTTCTCAGATATTTTCACCATATACAATGGATTCCCGGAAAATGCTTATATGCTCCAGTTCACTGAAATCTTCAGCCATATTCCAGAAATAGCAGGAATAAATGCTCAAATCTTTGGATTTGAAGTAAGTCATCTTACACTGATAACATTGCTGTTTTTCGGTGGTGCTGTTGGTAAATCCGGTCAGTTCCCGCTCCATGTGTGGCTTCCGGATGCCATGGAAGGTCCTACCACTGTTTCTGCATTGATTCATGCAGCAACCATGGTAACAGCAGGTGTTTATCTTGTTGCAAGAACCTTCCCGATGTTTATATCTGCACCTGATACCCTGATAGTCATTGCTTATCTTGGTGGGTTTACAGCACTATTTGCAGCAACCATGGCAATAGTTATGAATGACCTGAAGCGTGTACTTGCCTATTCCACTATCAGTCAGCTCGGTTATATGATGCTCGGACTTGGAATGGGTGCAGTTATCGGAATGGAAGCAGTGGGCCTTTCAATATTCCATCTCATTAATCATGCATTCTTCAAGGCACTGCTTTTCCTGTGTGCAGGAAGTGTGATTCATGCAGTAGGTACACATGATATGAGAGAACTTGGCGGAGTAGGAAAAGTAATGCCAATCACTGCGATAACGATGCTTTTTGCCGGTCTTTCGCTTGCAGGATTTGGTATACCTGGTACAATTATTGGTACCAGTGGTTTTCTGAGTAAAGATGCCATAATAGAGGCGGCATTCCTTTTTGGTGAACATAGCCATAACTGGTTGCCCTATGTATTTGCAATCCTTGGAGCTTTCCTGACATCAGCCTATATTTTCAGATTACTGTTTATGACCTTTACAGGCAAGCCAAGAACAGATTATGGAGGCCATGAATCACCGTTATCCATGACTGTACCACTAATAATTCTTGCAGCATTTTCGCTATTTTTTGGTATGTTTACAACTGGTATCTTCTCCAGGTTCCTGGATGGTACATTCAATTTCCTGAATATGAACCTGAATGAACTTGCTGCAAGTCTTGGAAATTACGAATTGGTCCATGGAGCAGGTCATGAACCTCTGATAATCCTGTGGTTACCTCTCATAGTGGCAGTGGCAGGTCTTTTGATTACATATCTGATATATCACCGCAGATTGCTGGATGTCAGTGTTTCCAGAAATAACCCGGTTTATAAACTGGTATACAATAGATATTATCAGAATGAGATTCTTACCGAAGCATTTGCAATCAAATTTGTTTATGAAGGTGTCTCTCTTGCATTGTATCATATAGACAGAGGTATAAACTGGATTGTAAATGCAATAGGTTCAGCATTTATCGAAGCAGGACATATGTTTAGGCATGTCCAGACCGGAGTTGTCCAGAACTATGCAACAGCGATAATAGCAGGAGTAAGCCTTCTGGCAATACTGGTTAAAATAATCATGGAGGTAATCTGATGTTGCCTGTTTTAACACTGTTGATAATAATACCGTTAATATTTGCAGTAATAACATTTTTCACAAAAACAAAAGAACAGGCAAGAACAACTGCACTTACTGGTTCAGTTATAGCCCTGATTCTTGCTCTGTATATGTACATGAATTTTGACAGCAGCATAGCCAGTCTACAGTTTACAGAAGTGTCAAAATGGGTGCCATCATTGGGAATTACCTATTCCGTAGGTGTTGATGGTATATCCTTACCTTTGATACTTCTCAATGCACTGGTTATACCGTTCCTGATTATCTATTCATGGAATGAAGAAAAATCCTATCCAAACAGATTCTTTGGTCTAATCCTTGCAATGCAGGGAGCTGTTATAGGCGTATTCGCAGCCCTTGATTTCTTCCTGTTCTATGTATTCTGGGAACTGACCCTGATACCCCTCTATTTCATGGTAAGTCTCTGGGGAGGTCCGAACAGGAATTTTGCAGCTATCAAATTCTTCATCTATACACATGTAGCATCACTGGTAATGCTGCTTGGCATCTTTGCCCTGTATTTTACTGCATGGGCTCAGACCGGAACTCCGACATTTAATATACAGGAATTACTCAGCCAGTTCCAGTCGTTTGAAGTTCCGCTGGTGAAGGATGCAATTTTTATTGCACTGCTGTTTGGATTCATTGTAAAGATACCGTCATTCCCTTTCCATTCATGGCTGCCGGATGCTTACACCGAATCTCCGATTGCAGGTAACGTATTGTTTATTCTCCTGAAAATTGGAGGATACGGATTGTTCAGGGTAATGCTTCCTATACTTCCGTTTACAGGAACACCTAACCTGATGATAACCATCATGGCGGTTCTTGGTACAGCAAGCATCCTCTATGGAGCGTTTGTAGCGCTCGCACAGAAGGATTTCAAACGTATGATTGCTTTTGCCAGTGTGAGCCACATGGGATTTGTGGTGCTTGGTGCTGCAGGTCTTGTTTCACTTTCGGTTTCAGGTGCAATGTTCCAGCAGTTTTCACACGGACTAATTCTGAGTGTGATGTTTATGTCGGTGGGAGTGATTCAGACAAATGCAGGAACCAGAATTATCAATGAATTGGGAGGCCTTTCAAAGAAGATGCCAAAACTTGCAGTAATTATGATGGTGGTATTCATGGCATCGCTTGGATTACCAGGTCTTACAGGATTCGTTGCAGAATTTCTGGTATTAACCTCCAGTTACGTGAACCTTCCGGCCTATGTACTGGCAGTTCTTGTAGGAATTGTTATAACAGCAGCCTATCATTTATGGGCTATGCAGAGGTCGATGTTTGGAGTATATAACGAAAAACTTGGTGATGTCAAGGACATTACCAATCACCAAAGTTTGTCAATGGCAGTGATATCATTGCTTGTGATATACTTTGGATTGAACCCTAACCCGGTGCTTGATATGATGATAACGAACTCGGAACATATTGTCAGTCTTTTATCTGTTGCGGGGGTGTAATCTTGAATGGAATAACATTATTTGCACCCGAATTAACAGTAGTTGCAACAGCGTTTGTTGTATTACTAATTGGGGTATTCCTCAATACCGACTCAAAGAAGGTGCTGGGATACATCGCCTCGGCAGGGGTTATTGTAGCTTTATTTTTAACACTGATGAACCTGGATGCAAATGCAGTCATGTTTTCAGGTACATTGACAGTTGATGCGTTATCCCAGTTTTTCAAAGTAGTGTTCCTGATGGTAGGATTACTTGTTTCAATCGCTTCTATCAAGTATACTGAAAACAATGGCCATGTAGAGGAATTTTATACACTGGTTCTACTGGCAGTTGTTGGTATGATGATGGTAGCATCATCCAATGACTTACTGGTGCTTTTTGTTTCCTTTGAACTTGCAAGTATCTCTACCTATGCACTCGCAGGTTTTGAGAGAAAGAATCTTAAATCACTTGAAGCTGCTATGAAATACTTCATAATAGGTGCTTTGTCATCCGCACTGATGCTTTTTGGTATTTCATTTGTATACGGTGCAACAGGTACCACTAACATTCCGGAAATCGCTCAGAACAGTGCGATGCTGGCAACAACACCACTTGGAATTGTAGCAGTTGTACTTCTGATTGCCGGTTTTGGATTCAAGATAGCACTTGTTCCATTCCATATGTGGGCACCAGATACTTATGAGGGTTCACCATCGGTTGTGTCCTCACTTCTGGCAGCAGGTTCCAAGAAAATGGGATTTGTGGCAGCTTTCAAGGTGTTCATGGTTGCACTTCTGGCTCTTAAAGCAGAATGGACAATGGCTTTTGCTATACTTTCTGTAATCACCATGACACTTGGTAACATAATAGCACTGTCACAAAACAGTGTTAAACGAATGCTTGCCTATTCATCGGTAGCACAGGCAGGATACATTTCAATGGCATTTGTTGTCATGAGCCCAATGGCAATAACAGGTGGTTTGTTCTATATCCTCTCTCATGGCTTCATGAAAGCAGGAGCATTCCTTGTAACAGCAGTAGTAGGTTATATGGTCTTTTCTGAGAACAGGGAAGCAGAAAATGTGGACCATCTGGAGAATTTCAAAGGACTTGCTAAGAGGATGCCAGTTTCAGCATTTTCCATGATGATCTTTGTATTGGCACTTGCAGGTATTCCATTAACAGCTGGTTATATGAGTAAGTTCGTACTCTTTTCATCGACCATTGAAGCAGGGCTTGTATGGCTTGCTGTAATAGCAATTCTCAACAGTGCCATCTCCCTGTACTACTATGCAAGGGTTGTGAAGTACATGTATTTCTACCCTGCTGAAGGTGAAAGAGTTTCAGAACCCCTGCCATATGCACTGACACTTGTAATCGCAGTTGCAGCTGTGCTTGTACTGGGATTCTGGCCTGAGCCCTTTTTACAGTGGGCAATGGAAGCTGCAAAAGTGCTAATTGTAACATAATGGAGGTAAATAAATGGCAGATTGTGACCTATGCGGAAAGAGCATTCCAACACTGTGTCCAGTTAAAGTCCTTGCTCCAAAATTAATAATCACGTTTCCAGAAGGAGTATGGAAGGGATTGTGTCCAACCTGTGTCAAGTCGGCAGAGGATACATATTCTAAACTGGACCAGTCCATTTTAACTGTATCCAGTGGAAAATGCAATCTATGTGGTAAGACGTCGAGATTGTATCCAGTAGAGATACAGATTCCTTCTTTTAGAGAAGGTATTGATAAAGAAAAAATGAATCTTTGCAGAACCTGTCTTGAAGCCTGTCATGAAACCCATGACAAATATCATGAAAAATTCGAGGAAGCCTACCATTAAGTCAGGGATGATGACATCCCTGACAATATTTTTGAACTACTTTTCATCTTGCAATAGCAAGTAATATAAGAAGAATTACCAGCCTTATTATTATACTGATTGAAGTTGACAGGGTAACAATTCCCAATCCAAGACGTAATCCAAAAATTGATACATATCTTGGAGCGATGTTTTTTATACCAAGTAACGGCAGCATGAACATACTTCCAACCATGAGTATAATCATAGCCTGCAGATATGATACGCTGCCGCTGTGTATCATGGGTCCAAGAATGGATGCTCCGAGAATTGGACTAGCTATATAGGATGTCAGAGGAACAATACTTTCAGGCGGCAGTCCGAAAACATCAGCAAGAGGTATAACACTTAAAACTTCAAATGTACCTTGGTCTCTAAGGATAAAAACAAAAGTAGTCATAATCAGGTAGATAACTGCTATTTTCAGAAACAACTTCTTCTCTCTTTGCAAAGACCTGTATAATGCAGTTTTCAGGGAAATCTTTTCAGATTCAGGTGTATCAGAAACGTTACAGGAATTTTCAGTTAGAAAGAACCTGCTTGCGACCACAACAACTGCTATTTTAACCACTGCTGTTATGATAAATACAAAAGCGTAAAAACTACCTACTACAATCCCGAGTGCAGGCAGCATTATGGGTATCTGGTAGGTGAAAATAGACCTAATGTATGCGGGAGTGGTATTCATGAGTGTACAGAGTATCACTTCTCTTCTATTCAAACATCCGTCATCCCGATGTTTGACAATCATGGTATTTGCGGCTACCGATGAACCAAGAGATATCAGGAATGCTGATGCACAGGTTTCTGGGAGATATGTGTATTTAAATACCGGGCGTGCAAAATGTGATAATTTATGCATCAGTCCTTTTTCAATGAGTACACCACTACCAAAGATACCTATAAAAATCATAACCAGTACAGGAACTGCAAAATCAAGTACTCGGACTAAAAGGTCCAGATAATAATTCATATACGTATCAATTGACGGGACAGTAGATTAAATTAACCGGTTTAGAAAATAGATTGGATATGGATTCAAGATTAATCCATATCTTCAAATCGGTTCTGGATTTTTTCCATGACATCAGGCAGTGTAGTATATTCCATTTCTTCCTCGGGCAAACGATGAGGTTCAAATGGACCATGGGCTCGCATATAATCAGAAACCTTATGAGCTTTTTCTCTTGCCTTATCAAATGCCGGATCTGCAAACGAATCAACAGGGCCGTACAGCATACCGTATTTAACTTGGAATCCGAGACCTATAACTCTTGGGGGTCCATCAAATCGGGTGGGTGCTGCGTCTTCTACCGGTACAGGCATCAAAGGTCCGTTATGTGACCCTTTCATCCATCCACTGACAAGTTCTGGATGGGTAAATGGTTCAAGAATTTCTCCTGCAGCAGGTAGTCCAGACTGTCCTCTGACAACCGCAACAGGATCGTCTTTACCCACATATTCCCCTGCTATATGTGACAGTTTTTCGGTTGATATTACAGCTGCAGAGTCTTCAGAAGAGGCTTTTGGATTATTTTCTTTAGGGTAAATCCGTTTTATAACGTACCTGCTTTTAGCACCAATCAGTGCAAGTATATCATAGAGGTCTTTAGGACAATAGAATTTGATTTTTTTACTCTCTTTAATGTCCCAGACTTCAAATACAAAACCTGAGTTCATATTAGGGTCAAGCACCAGCCCGGCGGTATTGAATGGGTCTGCAAATATTTTATACATTGGCAGGTTAAACGCGCCAGGTTCAGTTTTGTTTATCATGAAAGTAAACATAGGATTACTTTTTCGCTCTTTAAATTCCATTTCAGCAATTCCTGGACCCATGCCTTTGATGTTTCCGGAAAATGCATCACTTAAGAGGTCCTGGCCAGCTCCGTAAAAACCCATTTCTTTGGCCTTTTCGGTTGCCTTTAAAAAAGCGTTCCACGCAATTTAATAAACTTCTTCGCTTTCTTCTCCCTTGTCATGGGTTATAATAAGTTCAAGGTCGTCACCACAATGGGTGACAAAATAATCGTATATCTCTTTTCCTTTTTATTCTTCCAGGACTGACATTGCCACTTCTTCAAGTTCTTCAGGGACAACATGGTGTCCAGCTATACTACCTACATCAGCTTTAATAGCACTAAACGTTGTATTCATAAAATTCACCTCCAGCTAATATAGCAGAACCATTCGTACTATTGGTGTTGATTAGGATATTTATCATGGTTAGGGTCAGAATGTTATTTGAAATCCTCGGAACTACTTAAAAATATTCCAGTTTTATATTTGTCAATTCTTTTAAAAATCACCAAAAGCTTGATATGGTTGATGGTGTATTCCAGAATTAGGTGAACAGTTGAAAAGAAAACTGATGGATATACTTGCGTGCCCTTTCTGTAAAGGGGAACTGGTTTTAAAAGTTACCAGAGAATACGAACATGAAATAGAGTCAGGAACACTGTATTGTTCTCTATGTGATGAGTATTATCCTATAGAAGATGGAATACCGAATCTACTTCCGCCAGATATTAGATAATGATTATTAATTTTAGAATGTAAGAATAGATATGTTATTGCAACAGGTACACATCAACAGGCTGGAAATCAATTCGATTGAATTTGAAGATGATATTGTTGAGATACCCTTATCACCTGGCGGGGAGCATTCATTTGAAATAGCCGTGATTAATTATGGTGCACCTACAAATGTTTATTTTTCTATCAGTGATAACCTTGAAGATTATGTAACTTTTCTTGAAGACAATCCATATGTCGCTCATGAGGAATATGTACCTGTGATTGCACACCTTCCGGTTGATGGGAAGGGTTTTGTTGAAGGAGAAATTTATGTAATAGTTGGATATGGTTCAAAGACGGCAGGTTTTTCTGTAAATATAGGCAATGAAAAATCCGCAAATATACCCGTAGATGTGGATGTTGATGACCATATTACAGTAGAAAACATGCACACTGGAAATAAGTTAGCAGGGACAAATCGAAACCGTAATAAAGGATATTCAAATAGGAGATCATGTTCAGTTAAATACAACTTGGATATATCATCTAGGTTTATCCTATTTGTATCAGGTGTATTGATTGTATCCCTGATGGCATATGTTCTGTATACTCAATTTACAGGAATCGAATTTGAAATAGGTTTTTATCCGGCAGTAATATTGTCGATATTGTTTACAGCATTGATAATGTATTTGTTTTTAAAACTCCCGATTAATAAATAAAAACAGGAAGTTGAATTTATATGAAGTACATTATAGTTACCGGTGGAGTAATGAGCGGATTGGGTAAAGGCATCACAACCGCTTCGATTGGACGAAATTTAAAAAATAAGGGTTATAAGGTCACAGCCATCAAAATAGACCCCTATATAAATATAGATGCAGGAACCATGAGCCCTTATCAGCATGGGGAAGTTTACGTTTTAAAAGATGGAGGTGAAGTAGACCTTGACCTTGGAAATTATGAACGATTTCTGGATACAGAATTAACCCGTGACCACAATATCACTACCGGTAAAATTTATAATTCTGTGATATCAAAGGAGAGGCGCGGTGAATATCTTGGAAAAACCGTCCAGATCATACCGCATGTGACAAATGAGATAAAGGACTGGATAAGGAAAGTGGCGTTCAGCAGTGGAGCAGATGCCTGTCTGATAGAAGTCGGTGGTACCATCGGTGACATCGAAAGCATGCCGTTCTTAGAAGCTCTCAGACAGATGCACAGAGAAGAACCAGAGGATAATACTGTTTTTGTACATGTGACACTGGTTCCGATGGATGCACAGGGTGAACAAAAAACCAAACCAACCCAACACTCTACACGAGATATGAGGGAAGTGGGTATTGCTCCAAACGTGATTGTTGCCAGATGTAAAGAACCTCTACTGGACAGCACAATATCAAAAATCTCACTTTTCAGTGATGTCCCGGAAGAAGCAGTTATAAGTGCAAATGATGTAGAAGATATCTATGAAGTACCACTGATGATGGAGAGAGAAGGACTTACTGATTATGTAATGAAGATGCTGAACCTAAAAATAATTACCGAAGATAATTCCTGGAATGAGATGCTTTCAAAAATGAAAGCCACTAAAGGGGATGTAAAACTTGCCATAATCGGTAAATATACACATCTGGGAGATTCCTATATTAGTATCCGTGAAGCCATAAAACATGCTGCAATAGAATGTGGGTGTAATTTCGAATCCGAATGGATTGATTCTGAATCAATTACTAAAGATCCCAAAACACTGGAAAACCTTTCCGATTATGATGGGATACTTGTTCCAGGCGGGTTCGGTGAAAGAGGCATAGAAGGGAAAATTAAAGCTATCCAGTATGCACGCGAACATGATATATCGTTTCTGGGATTATGTCTAGGGATGCAGCTTAGTGTGATTGAATTTGCAAGGAATGTAGCTGGTATGGAAGGAGCTAACAGTGCCGAATTCGACCCTGGAACTCCTTACCCTGTCATAGATATTCTTCCTGAACAGAAAGACCTTGTGAACATGGGAGCGACTATGCGTCTTGGTGATTATAAAGCATGTCTGAAAAAGGGAACACTGGCACAACAAATCTATTCAGCTGATGAAATTGTGGAAAGGCACAGGCACAGGTATGAAGTGAATCCTGAATATATTGAAGAAATTGAAAATCATGGTATGATATTTTCTGCAACAAACAATGGTAAACGGATGGAGATTGCAGAGATACCATCCCATAAATTCTTCTTTGCATCACAGTTCCATCCAGAGTTCAAATCCAGACCAGGCCACCCGTCACCACCCTTCAGGGCGTTCATGGAAGCTATGATGAATAAAAAATAATCCAGAAATTTGCTTTTAGCTCATCTTAAGAGGGTTTACTTTCATATGCTCTCTTAACAGTGTTGTTGCGTAACTACCCTTCGGCAGGGTGAAATCAAGTACGGCTTTGGATTTGCCGGGGTTCAAATCATCTACATCAACTTCAAATGAAGGTACTGCATGGAGTAAAATTTCACGTCTTACACCTTTGGATGCCAGTTCGGGTGTGGTAAGAAGTTTAAAATCACTGACCGACAACCCAGTTTCTTCAAAGACTTTTTTCTCGATTTCACCGGGTTTCCCGGATGAAAAATCTGTTTGATATCCTATCAACGGGGCTGTTACAAATGCACGTCTTCGCCTGATAAGATTGTTCATCCCATTGATATTTGTGGACGTGACTTCCTGTAATCTGGATGTATCAGGAAGACCTGCTTTATTTTTAAAGCAGACAATATCACCCTCATAAGACTGATTCAGCGACAGCTCTTCTTTTATACGCTGACACACAATTCTGTTAAATAGATAGGATTGATATGCATGAACAAAAATCCTCTGAATGTTCCTTGGAAGTACATTAAAAGCACCTGTATAATCATCAGGATTTTTTATCAGATAATCCATCATTGAGCGTTCATATCTAAGTCTTAATGGGTAGCGTTTCAGCCCTTCGACATAATCTCTTGTTTCATAAACATAATTTCTGGCTGACGCTGTATCATCAGGTTCATCTGGAAATGCATCGGCTATATATTTAAGTGCAGCACCTTCAGGGTCACCTCTTACAAGGTATTCTCCTACCAAATGAGTGACAGGACGGGTAGAACCAAATCTCTGGACACCGAAAAAGTTTGGAACCCCACCGATTTTTTGTATATCCTTTTTAATGTTTTCAAGCCGGGTATAGGTGTCACCCACATCAAGGTTAATATCCCTGATTGTAATTTTGAATTTATTTCCAGTGAGGTCACCGAGTTCAACAGATTTGTTAGACCTGCCTATGACACTCATCTCAACATCCTTTAAAAATATATTATCCAGATATTCAGGGTTTAAATCATGGATACTGATCTTCTGGGTCGTAACTGCTTTTTTGTCCTTGGTTCCTGCAAATCCAATACGTTTTTGGCTGATTCCAAGTTTGCGGGATAGGTCTCTTATCAGGTGATGGGTTTCCCAGTTGGATTTTTTAAGTTTAATAATAAGATATTTACCGCTATTCCCTTCCGTACGGTTTGTGATTTCTTCTACTATGAAATCATTGGTTTTCTGTCTTAATGTTCCACCGATTCCGTTTGTGGATGTAACGTACAGATCGGTTCCAATTTTTTTTTCAATTTCTGGGACTTTCATAAAAATTCCAATATTCTTTGTTATTCTATCAAACACACCAGATAGAAATAAGATGTATTATACCAGTTTCAAATTACCGGTAAATTTGTCCAGTTCTTCAACTTTTGCCGGTCCTATTCCAAGAGCAGTTACAGTACCTGCAGGAATCTGGGTGTGACCTGCGTCGCTTATTAGTGCATTAGGCAGCCCATTTCGTTCAGATATTTCTTTTAATTCATACAGGTCATGTAATTCGGGTACTTTGAGGACAACTTTTTTCTGACCACCGATTTTCCACTCATCAAGCGCAGATTTACCTGCTTTTTCTGCTGCAGAAACAGCTGCATGGGCAACTTGTGTTGCAAGTTTTCCTTTTGATAGTTTTAGGTCTTCTCTGATTATTATACATTGTTTGTAATCTTTCATTTTTAAATCCTCATTTGTTTTTGAATGTAATCCATTATATAATTAGCAGGATTAATATTCCATGCTTTATATATCCCTGCACCAGATGGAGTTCCATTGACTTCCAGCAGCATGGTTTTGTGATCCCCTTCAATTAGGTCCACTCCCGCAAACACCGAGCCAATCGTTTTGGCGGCTTTTATGGATATTTCTTTCTGTTCGGTGGATAGTATACATCGTTGATAGGAGCCACCCTGACTTAAATTGCTTATCCATTTCTTATCCGGAGCGGTTCGATATATGGCACCTATCAATTCACCATCGACTACAAACGCGCGGATGTCTCTTCCCTGATTTGGTATGTATTCCTGGATATAGAGCATTCCTTTTCTATCGAGTTCATTCTGCACTAGTTTCTCAACCTGTTGAGTATTCATTGAATTATCGGATTCGATTATTGTGTTGTTTTTTATTCGTACAATACCGATTCCTTTGAATCCGAATACAGGTTTGATAAGAGCATCTCTGAAGTTATCCAGTGTTTTTAATGCATTTTCAGTATTTTGAATTATCCGTGTTCTGGGTATAGGAAGATTCTCTTTTGCCATAAGGTATGAGGAATAATACTTATTGGCGGCATTTTGTATTGATTCAGGAGTGTTTACAACCAATGTTCCATCATTTTCTATCTGTCGCAATACATCAAAACGAAAGCTTACACTTTCAATGGGGCCAGAACCTACGTCTCTTACAATTGCTGCATCAAGTTCTGATAAATCGGTTCTGTTTGAGGTATAATTGATTGTGGAATCTATGGTTACTTCTGTATCTTTAAGTTTTATAAAAATAGGATAGAAGTTTTTTTGTATTACAGCATCAAACAAAGCTCTGGCAGTCCAATCTTCAGTATTTGTAACAATTATTCCAACTTTTTTCATTGTATTTTCAATCAATCTGCTGGTATATAATTTATCTCCTGTATACTTAAAGTCCCAGATTTAAAAATAGGAGGGAATTATCTGCTTTCTGGAACGGTTTTCCAGATCAGGCGCCAGACTACTGGTTTGATATGCGACCAGGTTATAGACCACTGCAATAATAATTCCAGATACAAATCCCATTATACCATATAATATTGGCATTGTTACAATGGTAGCAGCACCAAAAAGATAGCTTGGACCTATTGAAGTGCCTATAAATGCATATATAACTCCCAGAATTTTACCAAAAGATAACTCCTCTATCCTTTTTACAATGGTATTGCTCATTTAATCCCCTGCAACATTTGTATCAGTGTATATGCAGTTATAACTGGAAAAACTTTATTGGAAAAAAAGTATAAAAACTGGTATAAAAGCCAGATATCAGATGTGTTCAATGGCTTTTAGAAGCAAGAAAGCCATTACAAGAATGAGTAAAATCGATAGCGGGTCTAGAAGTCTCAATGTTGATGAAGCATCTCCTTGAATACCGGTACTGTAATTATTGTTTGTAATATCCTTGATGTTGTTAATTAAATGGTTGTTATCAGGTGGATTATTATCAAACTGGAATTTAGTATCTGAGGTATACAGTGTTATAAGGATTGAGACCAGCAGCAATATGACAAATAGAACAGAAATTCCTGTTTTTGTGATTTTATACACCACTTTAAAACCCTTCTGAAGTATATTAACAGAATTGATATTATAAACCGTTTATGATTTTTGTATCAGTTATGCAGTATATATTAATTGGTTAAACTACTAATTTTTCTCATCAGAAATTTTTCTACTACCCAGGCAATTGCATTCTTAATAGGGTTTACATTTGCATCCACATAATAGTTACTGGAAATTTTTGATGAACGGGTATTTTATCAGCCAGGGCATTGTGACCTTGTTTTGAAGTTTTTAAAGAGCTAGGACACGTTTATTACGGACTTTTTTCAAAACATGGTTTAAACCTTTTCCCAATACAACATAAAGCATGCGATATTTAATAATCTCTTTAATACTGAATCTAATCTTTCATATCTGAATCATTTCAGAATCAAGGAGCCTTATCAGAATAGGGTTTCTAAAGGGCCAATTTATAATCATGTAAATAAGTTATTTACAGGGTATGTATCATTTTTATTTAACTGTTACAACCAAAACTTATATATAAAACCAATCCCACAATAACATGTTTCTACAAAAATGTATACTGTGGTATGGAAAGAACAGCATGTCTAAAAAGTTTATTAAGACGTTGCAGTGGTTCGGTTACAGTATACAAGCCATATATAATCAAACAAATTTGATTCAGTGGTTGAGTAGAAACAATACAGATTAAAATATCTGCCCAAAAAGTATTAGGTGGTCAAAAATGAGGGAAAGAATATTGTACGGCATGCTGGGAATGGATCCGCACTCCACAAAATCGATAGCCAAGAAAACAATGCAAAGATGTCCAAAATGTGGGACCTATCAACTGGTAGGAGACGAACCACAAAAATGCGTGAATGAAAAATGCAGGACTGAACTGATACGTGAAGACTTCAGCAGTACTGCACGGACAACTATGTTGTTGGCATCGAAATGACCACATCTTCTGATGTGGTTCCCATTTTAAAACATTTTTAGTTTCTCACCTAGATCATTATTAACTGCTTTTTTATACACAAGGTTCGCTGTTACAATATCCTGAATAGCGAGTCCTGTTGAATCGAACACAGTTATCTCATCATCAGATAGTCTCCCCTGTTTAGAACCTGCTATGACTTCCCCTATTTCTCCATAGATATCTGTTCTTGATATGATATCTTTTGACAGGGGTACATTGATTTCACCCGAATGTGACGCCTGTTCAAAGTCATCAACTATAATTTTTGCATGTTTTAGCAATACTGGTTCAAGTTCTTGTTTTCCTTTAGCATCTGCTCCGATGGCATTGATATGTGTACCTTTATTAATCCATTCATACTTTACAATCGGACTTCTGACAGGTGTTGTAGTAACAAGAATATCACAATTGCAAACATTTTCTATATCTGTCTTAACAAATTCATAATTTACAACAGGTTTCATTCTGCTTTCAAATTCATCACAATGTTCCCTCTTCCGGCTTGTAATCTTAACTTTTTCAATATCGAATATTTGAGAAAGAGCAAGCAACTGTGAACGTGCCTGCTTTCCGGCACCAATCATCCCGATTACCTTTGAATCAGGTCTTGCAAGATATTTTGCAGCTACTGCTCCACCTGCTCCGGTTCTCATATCTGTAAGATATGTTCCGTCCATCATCGAAAGAGGGGCACCCGTCTCGGTTGAATTGAGGATCACTAAAGCCATGACTGTTGGCAGATTCCTAGAAGGATTATCAGGATGGACATTTACTATTTTCACTCCACTGATGTCCATATCTTCCAGATATGCAGGCATTGTCCTGAGGTCTCCATCGCCAAAATACAGGTATAATTTTGATGGCATCTGAACTTTTTTCAACCCGTGCTGTTCAAATGCTTTTTCAACCACATCTATTGTGGAATTCATATCAAGAACACTTTTAACATCATTCTGATTTAACCACAACACATCCATGTACTGTTACCTCTTGGTAAATTGTTAACAATTGCAACATCTATAAACCTTGCTGACATAAAAAATAATTATGGTGAAAAATCCTAACTCTGATTCGATTGAACTACTTAAAGAAAAATTATCAGAACCTGCCAGAGATATCAGATATCTGTTTAACCGTGGCTATCCAAAAACCAGTTCCATCAAGTTCGTCAGCGACCACTACCAATTAAACAATGAGGAAAGACATATACTCACAAGAGTGCTTGCACCATCAAAAACCTCAAATTTGCGAAAGCAAAAAAAAGTAGAATGTGAACAAATCAGTAACAAAAACCTGATTGTTGATGGTTATAACGTACTTATAATGGTCGAAAGTTTACTGGACAACTGCAATATCTGGGAAGGAGATGACGGGTTTGTCAGGGATACCAGAGGGATTTTCAGGAAGTTCAGGATTACAGGTACCACTTATAGGGCAATAGATGAAATACTTACATTTCTTTTAAAACATGAAGTTAAATCAGTCATTATACTGTTTGACAGACAAATAAGCAAAAGTGGTGAACTCGCAAAGTTTGTAAATGACAGGCTTAATCATTTTTCTATTAAAGGTGATGCCAGAACATCCAGACATGTGGATTTTGATTTGAAAAATAATGATTCAGAATATATTATAGCAACCTCTGATGGAGCTGTAATTGATAGCTCGGAGTATATTGTGGATATTCCGGGATGTTTGATGGAAAGCGAATGTTACAAAGCTTTCACCATATAATTTGGTAGTTGAACTACTCCAAGCTTACCAGGCTGTCTAGCAATCAATTAATCTATAATTTATAAGATTGAAGGTAGAAAACCATTGTGTTTGTAGCACTGCATCAAATCGTAGATTTAATGCGAGTTTCATTTCTTTGAAATGAAACAAAGGGATGAATACCGTCATAGTTAATCGCAAAACATATAGGAGCTTGTAGGTTCATATATAACTGGGCTCTGGAGAACAAAATCAAATCTTATGAGCAGGATGGTAAAGCGATATCTAGGTTTGAGTTGAACAAACAGATAAGGGTATAAAAAGATGACTATGAATGGTTGAAAGAGATTAACTCACAATCATTGCAGGGAGCTACTCTTACTCTGGAAAATGCTTTCACCAAGTTTTTCAGAGAAAAATCAGGTTTTCCAAAGTTTAAATCCAAGAAAAACCCAGTGCAGTCGTTTTCTGTTCCTCAGTATTATAAAGTTGGTTTTGAAAATAATAAAATATACATACCTAAAATCGGTTGGATAAAAACCAAGTTGCATAGAAGATTTGAAGGTAAACAAAAGACTGCAACTATAAAAAGAACACCGACAGGAAAATACTATTTCAGTATTTTAGTAGACGATGAAAAAGAGTTACCACAAAAACAGGAATTCGATGAAAACAATACTGTCGGAATTGATGTAGGCATCAAAGATTTTGCTGTTACATCTAATGGTGAAAAAATCGATAATCCAAGATACCTGAAAAATTCGATTGAAAGATTGAAGGTATTACAGAAAAGTTTCAGTAGAAAGAAGAAAGGTTCTAACAATTACAGAAAACTGAAACACCAGATAGCCAAATACCATGAGAAAATAAGCTATCAGAGAGAAGACTTCCAGCATAAGTTAAGTTCCAGATTGATAAGCGAGAATCAAGCTGTTTGTCTGGAAAGTTTAAATGTAAAAGGATTGCTGACAAATTATAACTTGGCACAGCATATAACTGATGCTTCATGGAGTTCTTTTGTTCAAAAATTAGAGTATAAAGCAGAATGGAATGGTAAAACCATCATCAAGATAGGACAATTCGACCCATCAAGCAAAATCTTTCATGTATTCGGATATTACAATCAGGATTTGTAACTTAAAGAGAGAGTATGGGAATGTCCTGACTGCAAAACTGAGCATGATAGAGACATCAATGCATCAATAAATATTAAAAAATTTGGTTTAGATAGACAGAATCTAATTTCACCTTTGGGATGAGGGGTAGAGCCTGTGGAGTTGTGTTCATTAGAACAAAATATGAGACAAGAAGCCAAGTGGTAGTTCACATTATTTGTCTACAGATAAAAATGGATTAACAAATTTGAAATCAGAGTATATGATGATGGGATATATGTTCGATATTTTCTGTTCCATCTATCATACAGGAAATACTGTTTTAATGATTAAAAGTTGCATTTTTATTATCTATCTTACCCAGTTGGGTTATGTTTATAATTCAAATCAATAGAGATATATTAATGTATATTCCTTACTAGTCGAGTAATGGCAAAATAAAATTGAGTAGAAATAAACTTAACTTGTTCATTCACTGGCTAAATTGTCTGTGTTCCAGTTATCTTTAAATTGGGATTTTTCGTGATAATTTGACCTACATATTCATGGATAGTGGAAAGATAAAAAAAGAATTACAAACAAAAAAACGTCGAAGGTTCCAGTAAATATTCAAACCCATAGGTTGAATAGTATGAATGAATCCACTAGAAATAAAAAGATATTCAAAGCACTGGGATGTAATACCCGTTTGAATATACTTAAATTATTGGCAAATAATGAAATGCATATAACAGGTTTAGCTAATGAACTGAATATTTCAGTACCAGTAACAGCAAAACACGTGAGGATATTGGAAGATGCAGAATTGGTTGAGCGTCAGAGATTTGGTAATTCACATATTTTAAAAATCAATACGGAAAACATCTATACTGTCCTGGATAACTTTGCACCAACCAGGGAAGTTGAAGTGGAAAAAGGAACCAACCTTCTGGACATACTTAAAAAAGTTTCATCTGTAGAGGTAAAAAAAGTAGGAAATCGAGAAGCTGTTGTTTCCACAGATGGTGAGGAAGGTTTTTTTGTATATGAGGTGAATGGAAAATTATCAGAAAAAACCGTTCATGAATGTACATTCGAAAAAAATACTACAGTGGAATGGAAAAAACTGGAACCAATTACCAGGTTAAAACTTGACATCACTGTTAAAGACCAGGCAGATGAATAATCATTATGTTTTGCAAATATTAATATATTGTAGTATTTATTAAAAAATGAGGATTATCCAAGGTAGCCAGAGTTGAATGCAAAAGGTAGAATTATGGCAATAATTGAAAAGACCGATATCACAGATAATTCTGTTTTTTTAGGGATACAGAAAGAGTCCCTAACATATATTTTAGACTTTGGATATCCTTTTCACTAAACCTTTGTACGGTTTTTTACTTTATAAAGTGTGAAAATAAAGGAGAATATCTTAAAGAGCGTCTCCATCTCTTTCTCCAGTTCTTATTCTGACCACGGTTTCTATAGGTGAGACAAAGATTTTACCATCACCGATTTCACCGGTAACTGCAGTTTTTTGAATGATTCCGATTACTTCATTTACATCATCATCAGAAACAATCATTTCAATCTTGGATTTTGGTAACATGTCTACACAGTATTTTCTACCTCTCCACTGTTGGACAACACCTTTTTGTTTTCCACGACCCTTGACATCATATTGTGTGAGGCTTTCAAATCCGGCATCCTCAAGTTCAGTTTTTAAATGATCGATTTTTGTCGGTCTTACAATAGCTTCTATTTTCTTCATCATTATCACTTATCCTTATTCGCTTTCAGTTGTTGAATGTTCAGGATATGCATCAATTCCATGTTCAACTGTATCAAGTCCTGCGATTTCATCTTCTTCAGATACCCTGGTACCTATGACGACATCTATTATCTTGAAAATGACAAATGAAGCACAGAACGCCCATATTATATTCACAATAACACCAACCAGCTGAATCAGGAACTGGCTGATACCTCCATAAATCAGTCCAGGTTCACTGGCTGCATATACAGCATCTGAAAGTATGCCGTTACCAATACCAACCGAAAATATTCCGACAGACAGGAGCCCCCAGCTACCGCTGTACCCATGCACAGCAATCGCACCAACAGGATCATCTACTTTCAGGACATTTTCGTTGAACATCACGCCTGCATATACTATAAGTCCACCCACAATTCCGATGATCAAAGCTGCCCAGTTTTCAACTGAACCACATGGGGCAGTTATTGCTACCAGACCAGCCAGAAGACCATTGGCAGTGAGTGATGGGTCTGGTTTTCCTGTCTTGAACCATGTGATAAACATGGCTGATATTGCACCAGCTGCAGCTGCTATGAATGTATTGACAATAACCAGATTCATATAAGCATCATTTGCGTTCAGAGTACTGCCGCCATTGAACCCAATCCATCCAAATGCCAGTATTAGAGTTCCCAGAAAAGCATATGCAAGGTTGTGACCTGGAATAGCAACTGGTTCACCGTCTTTGAACTTGCCGATTCTTGGGCCAAGTATGATTACAGCAGCAAGGGCAGCATATCCACCGACTGCATGAACAACACCTGACCCTGCAAAGTCATGCAAACCTACGCCTATTGCATCTACAATAAAACTTTCAGCACCTGTTAGTAGCGCCAGGTCTGAACCACTCCATACCCAGTGACCGTATACCGGATAGATGAAAGCCACCATAAGTATAGCATAGATAAGATACGCTTTAAATTCGATACGCTCAGCTACAGCTCCAGATACAATGGTAGCAGCAGTTGCAGCAAAAACCATCTGAAACCACCAGCTGTTCCAGAGTGAATTGTCCGCACCACTAAGGAAGAATTGGCTCGTACCTATGAGTCCTGCAGCATCGGCACCGTACATTATTGCCCAACCTACTGCCCAGTATACTAGTACACCAATTGAAATTGTCATGAAATTTTTCATCAGGATGTTGGCAGTATTCTTGGACCTTGTAAGTCCGGTTTCCACCAGTGAGAATCCTGCATGCATCAGGAATACAATTGCACCAGCGAGGATGAGCCATACAAAGGTCAGTGCAGTTTCCAAACTGGCTATTGATTCTGCGTTCCCTTCAATTGATGCAGCAGATGCCGTATTTGTTAAAATCGTTGATAAGAATATAAGAGCTAAAATTGATAATATAATTCCCATTTTCCTTTCCTTTGATTGATTAAACATGTTATCCTCTCTTTTTGTAAGGTATACGGAAACCTATTACGTATTTTATGTTATTTAAAGTTTACTAAAAAATTGGCTTTGACCATAAAGTCGGTCTGACTATAAAATACCCCTTCTGACTATAAAGTTGACAATTATCAGGGTTTATTTGACCATAAAGTTAACAATCTTTTCAAAATGTATGACTAAATGTAAAACAATCAAAAAGTTGAGTTTTTAGCAAAAACAAGTTATTAACCAACAGGGTAACTTACTTCCAGGTCAAAATGTAACTGGTAAAAAGAACCATTATACATTATGTATTTATCACTTTCATAAGAGGGTAGAGTATTAAAGAAATTATTCAATCTATTATATTCAGATTTGTTTATTTCAATTTCATTATCACTTTCATTATTTAATACCCTCTTAAGCTGTGGATATTTATCCAATTCTTCTTCTGCAATTTTGGTGTAATTTTCTGGTGTAATCTCTGCTTTTTGTGCAACTATGCCATAATAGCGGTCTGCTGATGATTTAGATGCATAGTAATCATATATATGACCAATAGAAGCTACCAAGATAATGGAAATTGCAAGCATTATGACTATCCATTTAATACTGTTCTTTTTCTTTTCGTTCATAGACAACCCTAAATAACACCCAGTTATTAAAGATAATTATCTTATTTATAAATAGAGTATAACTAAAAAAAAAGTTACAAGTTATAAATCATCTAAAACTTGCAACAACGTCTTTATTTTGTATAATGATACCTAAGTTATCATGGTCTTCATCTCCATGATAACCGTCAGATGAAAATTCAAGTTCCATATCTTGACCAGTACCATCATTGAAGGGGGTCCACATAGTGGTATAATGATTTAGGTTTGGAGTAGTCCATTGATAAGCTTCGTCATGTTCGCATCCAAAGTTATGACCTGTTTCATGTGCAGTTAAAAGACACCTATCTTGATAGTTAGCTGAATAACAACCAAATGGTTTGCTATCATTTGAGCTACTCCATGTGCTTGACTATCATCCCCATTATAAGAATCGGCGCGCCCAATAGTATCATCTTCAAAATTCTTGCCATAGAATAAGAATGCTAAATCACTATTTGTTATATCTCTATATTCTGGAATTTCGTCTTCAAAGAAATGTAATATTTCAGATGTAGTTCCTTGAGGAATATCACTAAATTGTTTGTAGCTCGTGATTTCCAATGTTACACCTTCTGTTGAATATACATCATCATTAATTTCATTCACCATACTTGAAATTTCTGTTTCCGGTTCAGAGAACAAATTGTTGAAATCCGGACCATAAGCTGGAAGGAAATCAATTGTATAAGTTGTGCTAGATGTTGTTAAAGTATCACTTGAAGAAACTGTAGTTTGCAGAGATGTTGTTTCGCCATCTATATCATCCATGGATATAGATGTAGATTTATTACTCTCCTTTATGTCACTTGATTTATATGATACATAAATTACTTTTCCATTCTTTTCTTTATTTGTCTGATCTATAATGTAAGTTTCATTTTCCACATCTACACTTCCAACCATTACATTATTAGATACAGTTAATGTAACGTCACTATTTTTGTTATCAATGACCTTTCCCTGATAAGTATTGATATCGGGGATTTCTTTACCATAGATTCCAGATTCATTCTTGAATAAAAGTTTGGCATCATCATTTACAATAGAAACTTCATGAAGTTTGATGTTTAGTTTTTTCCCGGATAGCGTTAATTTTACCTTTTTGTCATCTTTAAAAGATTTTATCACATGATTTGGGTTTGTTGTTACGGTGTCAAAACTATTCAAGTATTCATTATGTCGTAGAGTTTCTTTACCAATGTCTACTTTTTCTACATTATTGGTTTCATTTCCTTTTGCAAGTGCTATACCTGGTACGAAAAATGCATTTAGTAATATTACAATTCCAAATACTGTGCATGGGTAGTGTCACTTTTTTGCTGTAAATTCTCCTGTACCCAATCATAATTATGTTTCCATGTTTAAATACCTGTTTCCTGTCAACCACTCTTCGTTGATATCCATCA